>CATYEP010000018.1 GCA_958405585.1 uncultured Eubacteriales bacterium | reverse complement strand
AGGGTTCGAGCATCGGGGTATCGGTGGCGGAGGATCGGGCGCGGCTGCTGTTTGCCATCGAAGCGGGTTTTGCTTACGATACCCTTCTGATTGCGGAAAAATATCTGGCGGAGCGGCGCGAAATCAACTGTGCGTGTTATAAAAACGGCGACGAAATTGTCGTTTCACCCTGCGAAGAGCCGAAAACGCAGCACAAATTTCTTACTTTCGGCGATAAATATTTAGGCGGCGGAAAGGAAAACGCAAACGATTTTCCCGCAAAAATTTCCAAAGCAAGCGCGGATCTTGTGCAGGGTTATACAAAATTGCTGTACAGACGCTTAAATCTTCGCGGTGTGGTGCGGGCAGACTTCCTTTTGAGCGGGAACGAGGTGTATTTCAACGAAATGAACACGGTTCCCGGATCGCTCGCATGGTATCTTTTCTGCAAAAATCTTGCCGATTTCAAACACCTTCTCACCGTCTTTATCGAACAGGGTATCTGCGACAGCGTTGCGCGTTCGGAGAAAAAGATGCTTTCCAATTGCGGCGTTTTGAGCGGTGTTCGCGCATCGTCCAAACGAAGATCGTGAGAAGAGTGTAAAACGGTCAAAAAGAGACAAAAACAAAACTTGGTCAGTAAAAGTACAAAAATTGGAACTTGGTCAGTAAAAGTACAAAAATCGACAGAATAAAATCTGCAGGCTTTTCCGCTGTAAATGTACCTAATTTCAGATTTTGGCGAAGGGTATGCGGGCGCAAATATTGTGCGCCCGCATACCCTTTATAGCTATAAAAAGCGGCCGATAAACTTTAATAAAGTGAAACGACAGGTATATGACAGACTGATAGGAACGGGAAATATTTCCCGTTTTTATTTTTTCGGGATGAAAGAAGAACGGGCAAAGTTGTGCGGCAGGTGGCGGGAAACGTGTGGGTAAAAAATGGGGTACACGATATTTTTTGCGGGCTTACGAGGGCGGCGGGCAAATGCTTGTTTTTTTTTCGGATTTTTGGTAAAATGGGAAAAAAGTAAAACAGGAGCTGTAGAATATGGCAAAGATCGCAATGAAAAATCCCGTCGTAGAGATGGACGGGGATGAAATGACGAGAGTATTGTGGCAGTGGATCAAGGAAGATCTGATTTGCCCGTATGTGGATCTGAAGACAGAGTATTACGATCTGGGGCTTGTGCATCGCGACGAAACGAACGATCAGGTGACGGTAGACGCGGCGAATGCGAACAAAAAATATAAAGTCGGAGTGAAATGTGCGACGATCACGCCCAATGCGCAGCGCGTGGAAGAGTACAAGCTCAAACAGATGTGGAAGAGTCCGAACGGAACGATCCGCCGTATTCTGGACGGAACGGTATTCCGTGCGCCCATTCTGGCAAAAGGGATCACGCCGTATATTCCGGGCTGGAAGAAGCCGATCGTGTTGGCACGTCATGCGTACGGCGACGTGTATTTGGGCGTGGAAACGCAGGTAAAGCAGGGCGACAAGGCGTATCTTGTTGTGGAAGACGCGGAAGGAAAGGTCGTGGAGAAGCTGTTGGTGCAGGATTTCAAAAACAGCGACGGAATTGTGCAGTCGGTGCACAATTTGGATAAGTCCATCGAAAGTTTTGCGCGTTCCTGTTTCAATTACGCACTGGACGTGAAAATGCCGCTGTGGTTTGCGACGAAAGACACGATCTCAAAAAAATACGATCATCATTTCAAAGATATTTTCGCTCATATTTTTGAGACGGAATACAAAGCGAAGTTCGAAGAAGTGGGCATCGAATACATGTACACGCTGATCGACGATGCGGTTGCGCGCGTGGTGCGTTCGGAAGGCGGCATTTTGTGGGCGTGCAAGAACTATGACGGCGACGTGATGAGCGATATGGTGGCGACGGCGTACGGATCTTTGGGGCTGATGACGTCGGTGCTGGTTTCGCCGGACGGGAACTATGAATTTGAAGCGGCGCACGGCACGGTGACGCGGCATTATTATAAACATCTGAAAGGGGAAGAGACGTCCACGAACTCGGTGGCGACGATCTTTGCCTGGACGGGTGCGCTGAAAAAGCGCGGCGAGCTGGACAATACCCCGGAACTTACGGAATTTGCAAATCGTCTGGAGCGGGCGACGGTACGCACGATCGAAGAGGGCGAAATGACGGGAGATCTGGTGCCTTTGTTCCATGCGGAAGGGATCACGCCGAAGAAACTCGATTCGCGCACGTTCCTGAAAGCCGTTGCAAAGAGAATGTAAACTTTTCGGGCGGTAAACTCGTGAAAGGATAGGGGGGAAAATGTATGAGAAAATATTTTACGTTAAGTTTTGACGACGGTGTAACGCAGGACAGACGGCTCGTGCAGTTGCTCAGAAAATACGGGTTAAAATGCACGTTCAACGTCAATTCGGGGCTTCTCGGCAAGGCGGGAGAGCTTAATTTTGGGGACGGAAAGAGCGTTACGCACAACAAGATCACGGCGGAGGAACTGCCTGCGCTGTATGAAGGCTTTGAAGTGGCGGTGCATACACGTACGCATCCGATGCTGACGGGATGTTCCGTCCGCCGCATTCTGGAAGAAGTCATCGGCGATTCGGTAAGATTGAGCGAACTGACGGGGTATGCGGTGCGCGGCATGGCATATCCGGGCGGGCATCCGAATTTCGACAGGCTCGTTACGGAAACCATCCGCGAATATACGGATATCCGCTATGCACGTACCATCGTTTCTACATATGATTTCGGATTTCCAGAAGATTTTATGGTTTGGAATCCTACGGCGCACATTCTGGATGAAAAGACGGAAACGCTCATCGAGCGCTTTGCTCAAGAAAAAAGCGACGGTTTGCTCTATCTTTGGGGGCATTCTTATGAGCTGGATCTGAATGACGGCTGGGCGCGTGCGGAGAAAATTTTCAAAAGACTATCGGAGCTTGGCGATGCACAGAGCATGACGAACATGCAGGTTTTGGAAAGCTGCCGCGATTGAAAGATATTTTGCGGCAAAATGTGCGTTTTGAGATGTTTTCGGCATATTCAGGCGCAGAAAAAGTCGTGAGTAAGAAAAGATACGGAACAGCCTCTCACGAAAAGAGCTTGAAAAAGTGATGACTTTGTGAAGAGCGGAAACGGGAAAATATCTGTTGAATATTGCAGCGAAACTGCCGATCAGGGCAGACAGGAGGCGGGCATAAAATGCCCGCCTCCTGTCTTTTTAAAAACCAAAATCGCAGAGGAAACAGTGTAAACGGTTCGAAGCCAAAAACGTATTGAAATTATTGTTTACGGATCAAAATCCTGTTGAAAGCAGTATTTGCGCATAAAATCGTATTGAAATCGGTGGTTTTTCTTAAAAATCAGGCTTTTTTGGGGGATCGAACGGCAAAGAAAGTGCGATCGGATTTTAACGCTGAAATGCGGAGATTTGGGACAATAAATCAGGTGTAAAGGCGACAATTTTCGGTTTGGAAAAGCAAAAGATACGGGTCAAAAATATAAGTATAATTATACATTATTATAAGTATTTCTGTGGGTAATTTTTACAGAAACAGTTGACAATTGTAAACTGTTAAACTATAATAAAAAAACATAATAAACACAATTCACACATAATGGTCACAAAAGTGAACGAGAGTGAATGAAATTTGGTTTTTTTAAATGTATAAATTATTGTATAAATGAATATAAAATGTGCCAAAAACCGCAGTACGGATTGCGGAAATCTTAAACGGAGGAGATATATGAAAAGTATCAGGCATTTTGCAACAATGGCATTCCTGTGCTTGTTCTTGGCGTTATCGCTGGGCATCGTGCTCTTTGCGACCAGTGCATGCAGCCAGAACGGCAAGGACGATACCTCGGGCGATACTCTGAGCGGTTCATACTATACCGACGTGGAAGGAGACGAGTATACGTTTGTCTTTGACGGCGAATCGTTTACGTTCACGTTGGGAGAGAATGCGCTCACGGGTACCTATGTTTACGACGGCAGCGCTGTATCGCTCACGTTCAGCGACGGTACGAGCGCGTCTGCGGCATTCGACGGCGACATTCTGGAAGTAACATACAACGGTGTTACATATGAAATGCTGCCGCGGATCGAATACATCGTTACATTTGATCTGAACGGAGGGAAAGGAACCGAGTCGGCGACGGTCGTCAACGGCAGGAAGCTGACCCGTCCGGCGGATCCTACGAAGGACGGCTTTGTATTCTTAGCCTGGTATCAGGACAGTGCGTTTGAGGATCTGTATTCTTTTGACACGCCTGTTACGGGCAATATGACTTTGTATGCGCGGTTTGCGGAAGATCTGAGTGAAGAGGAATTTGTCGTGTCTTTCGACGCGGGTTCCGATTACACGGGAGAGCCGATCGCGGATACCAAAACGATCGGGGGCAGTGTTTATCTTTTGCCCGAACTGCCTGCGCAGGGCAGCAAAGCGTTCCTCGGTTGGTGGATGAGTGACAGTCAGAATGCAGCCAAACTGACGGCAAAAGTGGAAGACGGTCAGAAATTGGATGAAAACACCATGCTGTATGCGGTGTGGGACAACGGTGCGCCGGCGGTTTCGGTCACTTCGGCGGGAGTGAGCTGACTGTCCATGGGAATCAACACATCCTATACGGTCACGATCCTTGCGCCCGACGGCGAACCCACGTCTGTCAACGGGCAGATCACCAGTGCGCTGACGCATGCGTTTGATTTTGCTTCCGCAGAGGCGGGTGAATATGTTGTCACCGTTGCTGCCAAAGGCAAAACGACGACGGCGTACTTTACGAACAAACAGCTTGCCAGGGTATCGCTTTTCAAGACGGAAGACTCGACGCTTATTTTCAACGAAGTGGCGAACGCGGAATATTACCTTTTGAGTTATACCTGCGGTACGGACACACATAAGCACACGGATATTCGTCTGGACACGGCGTCTTATGATTTTTCCAATTGCGAGATGATCGAAGACGGTTTCTCCTTTGTTGTAAAGGCTGTAGCGGAGGGATATGTGACTTCCGTATCGGAGCCTTACGTGTTTGAGCGGCATCTGGAACAGGTAACGGGGATCGCTGTGGATACGGCGAAGGACGTGCTTACCTGGAATGCGGCGGAAAATGCGACTTCTTACATAATTACGATCGAAACGGATTCCGGAACGGAGACATTTACCGTTCAGGGATTGAGTTTTGATTTACAGTCTTTCTACGGAACGCTCAACATCAGTGTGAGTGCGGCGGCGCACGGCTACAATGCTTCTGCCGAGGCGGCGTATGTGTATGAAAAGACGAGGCTGAGCACGCCTCAAAACATCCGCACGTCGAATGATTCCGTCATTTGGGACGCTGTTCCCGGTGCAACGGGATATATTGTGACGATCGGGGATCAGAAGTACACGGTAACGAAAAACAAGTTTACGCCTGAAGATCTTACTTCGGTCGGTTCGGAGTTCACGGTAACAGTGCAGGCGGTAGCGGCGTCGGAAGCTGACAATTCGTTTGAGGCGTCGGCGGTTGTTTCGCGCGAACTTACGAATATTGTCTATGCGGACGGAATACTCAGCTGGAATCCCGTGTTCGGCGCTTCGCAGTACGGCGTGCGCGTCAACGGCGGCGATGAGATGATCGTGGAAGACGCTTCGCGCGTTGCGGTTGTTTTGACGCAGGCGGGACAGAACATTCTGCAGGTGAGATATTATGTCGATTCTAAGCCGAGGGATTGGATCGGGATCAATGTGGAAGCCTCGGTGACGGTAACGCTCGACAACAATACGGGTGCCGGCTCCACGACGAGAGAACTTTATTTTGCTTCCGGAGATCATATTCTTCTGCCTTCCGATGCGGAGCGTCTCGGCTACACGTTCAGCGGCTGGTATACGAGCGCGACGGGCGGACAGAAAGTGGAAAGCGGCAGTGTTACGGCCACGGCGAACGTGACGTATTACGCGCAGTGGACAGCGAAGACCTATGTGGTTACCTTGTCGGTGCCGGAAGGGGAAGGATATTTCGAAAACGGTTCCGGTCAGGTTTACACGATGCAAGTGGATGTCACGTTCGGCAGCGCGTTCAAGCTGCCGGTGCCTTACAGCAAAGACGGCACGCGGGCATTCTATGGCTGGTACAATGAATTTGGCGGCACGGGCACGCAGTATACGGATCCGGAAGGATCGAGTCTGGAAGGACGTGTATGGAATCTTGCGTCCGATCAGACGTTCTATCCGAGCTGGGTGGAGGCGTTCTCCTATACGATCATAGCGCATCCGGAAAATCCCACGCAGCAATCCTATGCCATTTCGCAGGGGCCCGGTATCAATTATCTGACGAAGGTAACGGTTCCCGCTATGTACAACGGTCTGCCTGTGACGACCATTGAAAGTAACTGTTTTGCGCGTTGTGCAAAACTGGAAGTCATCAATATTCCGGACAGCATTGTCCAGATCTTCACGGGTGACAACGGTTCGAACAGTACGGGTTCTGCGTTCTACAACTGCACGGGGCTGAAAGAAATCGTAATTTACGATGCTTCTGCATCGATCAGCGGAAACTATAAAAAGTATTTCTCGACGGTTGACGGGGTTTTGATCTACGACAACCCGTTCGGTGAAACGGAACTTGCCTTTATTCCTCTTGGCATCAAGGGTGAATTTACCATTCCTGACGTTGTAACGACCGTTCCTTTGAGAACGTTTGCTTCCACAAATATAACGGTTGTCAACGTACCTGCAAGCGTGACGCAGATCGGAACACGTGCTTTTAATAGCAGCAAGATTACGGAAGTCAACTTCCTGCCTGCGGCGGAAGGTGAGAAGGAAGAGCCTCTTATCATTGAAGATGAGGCATTCTATTTCTCCAATATAAGTGAGATCACGCTTCCCGCGCGTCTGACGAACTTTAATGTAAATATCTTTACATACTGCGATGAGCTGCAGAGAGTCAACATTGAGAAGCCTGCATCCGGCACGAGCGTTTACACTTCTGTGGACGGTATTGTGTTTACGGACAACGGAGCGACGATCGTATTCTGTCCGGAAGGCAGAACGGGTGAATATACCGTGCCTTCGAGCGTTACCAAGATCGGAGAGCGCGCGTTCTACGGCTGTGATACTCTGACGAGGGTCGTAATACCGGGCAATGTCGTGGAAATCGGAAAAGAGGCGTTCTACGGCTGTACGATGCTGAGTAAGCTGGAATTTAAGGGAATTGCCACCGATCCGGCGCTTTCGATCGCTGAATCTGCATTCTATGGCTGCACGTCATTGACCACGCTTTCGCTTCCGGAGAATCTGAAAGTACTCGGTCAGTATGCGTTCGGTAATATTTCCGGTCTTACGAAAGTGACGATCAATACGGCGATCGCGGAGATCGATTACAGCAACGGAGCGTTTGCTTCCCTGAACGGCAATACATATGTCAGGACGCTTGTTCTGGGGCCGAATGTAGCAGTGTTCGACGTGAACGGCGTGTTCGGTTCCACCAGTCTTACGAGTGTGGAAGTGGATCCTTCCAACCCGAACTATGAATCGGTCGACGGCGTTCTGTTCAACAAGGGAATGACGCGTATCGTTTATTATCCGAGCGGCAGAGCGGGTGCATATGTTCTTCCCGACAGCGTAGAGGAAATCGGCGCGAACGTATTCTATAACAATGACAACCTGACTTCCATTACTTTCGGTGCGAATCTTACGAGCATCGGAGAGGGCGCATTCCAGGAATGCGATATGCTCACGGAAGTGATCTTTGAAAACGGCGAGGCAGGCGGTACGCTTGCTATCGGCAAAAAAGCATTTTTCCGTTGCCAGGGTCTTGCTTCTATAACGCTTCCCGATGGGAAGGCGGAAATTACGATCGGGGATGAAGCGTTTGCGGGATGTTCGCAGATCAAGACGATCGTATTCCCGGAAGGTGTTACTTCCATCGGACATGCGGCTTTCAACTCCTGTAATGCGCTGACGAGCGTCAGCTTGCCTGCTTCCTTAAAGAGTTTGGCATCTTATTCTACCGCTTATGAGTATACGGATATCATCAGCGGCGATATGTGGGCGCCTTCTAAGGTTGCAAGCGCGGGTACGGACAATATAGACGTATTCAACTACTGCTTGAATCTCAGTACGATCACGGTTGCGGAAGGCAATGCAAGCTATGGAATGATCGACGGCGTATTGTACGGTAAAAATGCGGAAACGGGTGTCATCGATACGTTGTATTTCTCACCCATGAGCAACCCCGGAACGGACGGAAAAATTACGATCCCTGCAACCGTTACGGATATTAAAGACAGAGCGTTCATTAATAACCAAAAGATCACCGTAGTCGATTTTGAAGACAGGACGGGATCGGCGACACTGACGATCGGTTCGAGCCTGTTCTATTCAGCGACCAATCTGGTAGAAGTTACGCTTCCTTCCGGTCTTACGGAGATCCCCGAAAGAATGTTCAACGGTGCGTCGCTGAAAACGATCTTTATTCCGAATACGGTAACTTCGATCGGTGAAGGTGCTTTCTATAACTGTTCTGCTCTGACGGAAGTTGTGTTTGAAGAAGGCGGATCGGATCCTCTTGTACTTGCTGACGGTACCAGATCTTCTTCCGGATCGGGTTCATCGGAAATGACCTATTATTACGGCGTATTTGCGGGATGTTCGAGTCTGAAAGAGATCGCGCTGCCCGAAAGGACGACGGAAATCGGTGATTATGCATTCTATAAAGCATATAACACGGTTTATGGTGATGGAAGTGCTGCCGGACTGGTAAGCGTGACCATACCTTCCACGGTGACCAGGATCGGCGAATATGCTTTCTCCGTACCTACTTTAAAAGATGTTGCGTTTACTTCGGGCGGTTCTGCGGAAATGGCGATCGAGAGATATGCGTTCAGCCGGTCTGTGATCGAAGTGCTCAACCTTTCTGCGAACGTCGTATCGATCGGAGAAAGAGCCTTCGAGAACAATGCAAAGATGACGGCAGTGAGTTTCCCTGCAAGCCTGAAAACGATCGATCAATATGCTTTCTACGGAAATAAGGCGCTTGCGGAAATTTCTTTTGCGGAAAACTGTTTGCTGGAAAGCATTGGAGCGGGTGCTTTCAATAACTGTTCTGCCCTTGCTTCTCTGAATCTTGAAAATTGTACTTCGCTGGCAGAAATCGGAAACGATGCGTTTGCAGCTTGCGGTCTGACCGAAGTACTGATCCCTGCAAGCGTTGCAACGATCGGCGCGTCGGCGTTCAAGAATTGCGGTTCGCTTGCGGTGATCGAATTCCTTACGGCAGAAGCGGGAGAAGACGGTGTTTCCAGAAGCAATCTCGAATCGATCGGAAACCTTGCGTTTGCGGGTACGGCGATCAGTGAAATGATCTTCCCGGAGAGCAATTCCAACATTACGTTGGGCAATTATCTGTTCTCTACCTGCAATAAGCTGACGACGATCCATTTGTCGACGAGCATTGTCGATATCGGCAGTGCGTTCACGCAGTGCATGTCTATCAAGACCATTTCGGTGGCGGCGGGCAACCAGAACTATAAAGGTCATGAAACGCAGCCCCTGCTTCTCAATGTCGAAGGCTCGACCATTGTACTTGCATACGGGCCTGTAACGGAAGAGGGCGGAAGCGGCGAATACAGATTGCCCGACAATCTTACGGCGATCGGTGAAAGCGCTTTTGCGGGACAGAACGGTATCAAGAAACTGTACATTCCTGCAAGTGTTACTTCGATCGGTGCGAATGCGTTTGAGTTCTGCCGTTCTCTGGAAGAAGTCGTATTTGCGGATGGCAGCCTGCTGACCGAGATCGGCGCCGAAGCGTTTGCGAATTGCTATTCGCTCAAAAACATAATGCTTCCCGAAGGACTTACCGATCTGGGTAAATATGCTTTCTCGAATTCTGTTTCTCTTACGGAGGCCGTTCTGCCTTCCACGCTGATCCATATCGGCAACTATGCTTTCCAGAAGTGCGTGGCGTTGGAGACGGTCAATATTCCTGCACTCGTGTCCGCTACAGATTATACGGCACAGTCCATGTTCGATGGTTGCATTTCTTTGAAAAATGTCACTTTCAGCAAGAATATTACATGGCTTCCCAAGTATATGTTCGACGGCTGCACGTCGCTTGAATCCATCGCATTCCCTGCGGAGGTCAAGAGTCTTACAAGTGCGGATACTGCCTTTGACGCCAGCGGTCTGAAAGAAGTGGATCTGGGCGGCTTGACGGCAATTCCCGCCAATATGTTCAAGAATTGTGAGTCGCTTACGACGATCGATCTGAGCGCGGTTACGGAGATCGGCGCGAATGCGTTCCAGAGCTGTGCGGCGCTTACAAACATTGATCTGTCTATGGTCACGACCATCGGCAATTATGCGTTCAGCGGATGTTCTTCGATCACGGAAGCAGATCTTTCCAATGCTGTTACGCTCGGATCCTATATATTCCAGAACAATACGTCGCTGACCCATGTGATTTTGAATGATGTGGTAAGCACGATCAATAACTATGCGTTTGACGGATGTGTCATGCTGGCTACGATCGATACCTGCAATTTGTCGGCGGGTACGGTCACGCAGAACAAAGAGGGTGTGGCAACCCTTCCCGGTTCGCTGACGACGCTCGGAACTTATGCTTTCCGCAAGACTGCGATCCGTGAAGTGGCGATCCCGCGCGGCGTTACAAAACTTCCGAACAATGCGACGAGCGCTTCTTCCAGCTCCTATGTTTTCAATAACTGCCCGATGCTGGAAAAGGTCATCCTGCACGATGCGCTGATCGCGATCGGCGGATATGCGTTTACGAATTGCGGCAACCTGCGTACGGTGCAGTACATGAATGCACAGGGCGAAGTGGTCGGAAACGAAGGCGAACTGACTTTGCCGGAAGGCCTTGAAATTATCGGCAACTATGCATTCGGAAGCGGAAGAGGTTTAAGTTCGACCCTGGATGAAGGGGAAAGAGGCCCTGCCGTAACGAAAATCGTAATTCCGGAAACCGTGAAATTTATCGGTACGTTTGCGTTCCAGGATTGCGTCGATGCGACGGAAGTTTTGTATTTGTCAAGCTCAGGCAAGTCTTCTACTTCATCGACAGACTATGCTTATACATTGTTTGACGGATGCACCGCTTTGCGGCATGTTGTTCTCAACGACGCTCTTTCGGCGATCGGATACAATGCGTTCAGAAATTGTACTTCGCTGACGACCATCGATATTTATGATTCGACGAACAAAACGACGACATAATCCGCCATTTCGGCGATCACGCACGATCTGGGCGTGATCGCCGAAATGGCGGATTATGTCGTCGTCATGTATGCGGGCAAGATCATCGAACGCGGCACCGTTTCCGAAATTTTCCACAATCCTTGCCATCCTTATACGCAGGGTCTGCAGAAGTCCAAACCGACGATGAAATCGAAAGTGGATCAACTTTTCAATATTCCCGGCAACGTGCCGAATCCGATCAACATGCCGGATAACTGTTACTTCAAGGAGCGCTGTTCCAAATGTATCGGGAAATGCTCCGGAGAGTATCCGAATATGATCAGGATCAGTCCCACGCATTACGTTGCATGTCATCTGTATGACGATCAGGAGTGGAGGGGCTGATATGAATAAGAAAAACAATCTGAAAAATCCCGAAACGGAAAACGCCGATCTCGACAAAACGGCTGCTGTGAACGAAGCGCAAGCCGTGGAAAGCGCGCAAACGGAAAATGCGGACATTCAGGCGGAAACGAATCTTCCGCCCGATCCTGACGCGATCTTGGAAGTAAGGCATCTGAAAAAGTACTTTACGCTCAAAAAGACGATCATGGGCAAGGCGCTGAGCACGCTGAAAGCGGTGGACGACGTGTCTTTCAAGATCCGTAAAGGCGAAACGCTGGGTATTGTCGGCGAATCGGGTTGCGGTAAGACGACGATGGGCAGAACGATCCTGAACCTTCATCATCCGACGGCAGGGCAGGTATTTTTCGAGGGCACCGATATTGCGGGATTCAATTCCTCTCAGATGCGCCCTCTGCGCACGAAGATGCAGATCGTATTCCAGGATCCGTATTCATCGCTGCCTCCGCGCAGTACGGTGGGCGGTATTCTTGCCGAAGCGGCAAAGATTCACAACATCGTACCCCGTTCGCAGATCAAAGAGTATGTTCTTTCCGTCATGGATAAATGCGGTTTGCGCGATTACTATTACGAGCGGTATCCGCATGAATTTTCCGGCGGACAGCGTCAGCGTATCTGTATTGCGCGTGCTTTGGTCGTGAATCCGAGTTTTGTCGTCTGCGACGAACCGGTTTCTGCTCTGGACGTATCCATTCAGGCGCAGATAATCAACTTGCTCAAAAAACTGCAGAAAGAGCGTCAGCTCACGTATCTGTTCATTTCGCACGACCTTTCCGTCGTCAAACATATTTCCGACAAAATCGGCGTTATGTATCTGGGTTCCATGGTGGAATACGGCAATAAGGACAGGATCTTCGATAATCCGATGCATCCGTACACGCAGGCACTGTTTTCCGCCGTTCCGAATCCCAATCCCGACGAAAAAGTGGAAAGGATCCTGCTTACGGGCGACATCCCGTCGCCTGCCAACCCGCCGAAAGGCTGTAAATTCCACACGCGCTGCCCGCGTGCCATGGAGATCTGCGGCCAGGTAGCGCCTGTTTATAAAGAGTACGAGGAAGGGCACTTTGTTGCCTGCCATTGCTATTCTCAGGAGGACTGATGTCTAAGAAGAAAAAGAAACAAAAACAAAAGGTCATATACTATGACGACAACAGCACCATCGTGGATATGTCCGCTACCGTGAAAAAAAAGAAGGGCGCGCAGCAAGACCCGCCCCCTCGCTCAACTTTCAAGGATAAGCTCAGAACATATTTTTCTGCTGTCAAAATGATGTTTTTGCCTATGTGTGTCGTCTTGTTGATTCTCGCCGTGTTGTTTCTTTTCCTCATGCTGATGGCGCAATAATGCTTAAAATAACGCCCGCAGATTTCCGACCGGAAATCTGCGGGCGTTTTGTCTTGTAGATAATCAAAAGGAATGGGTTCGGTATTGTACCGGGCTCATTCCTTTTTGGTTGAAACGTCTGAATTGTGTTTTTGGTTAACTGCTAAATTGCGAATTTTGTTTTTTTACGCCGATCATTACAAGGATGCTGATGACTCCGAACGCCGAGCATAAGATAAAAAAGCCTTGAATACCGAGCCATGAGATCAGATAGGAAGGACACAGGTATACGAATGCGAAGGGGAAAGAAAAGATGCTGTTAAGGAGGATGAATCGAGACATGTTTTCTTCGTTTGCTAAGTCAAGTACGCCGTTGACGTATCCGACCCAGGAAGAGAGTGTGATGCCTCCGCATAAGATCATCATCGCCGCAAGGACAAGGTTTCCGCCTGTGAGAATTGCGAAAAAACCGAATACGGCGGAACCGAGACCGGCAAAGGCAAACAGGCGGATGGTATTCATGGTGCCGAGTTTCGGGGTAATGAATACGCCGATCAGTCCGCCCAGGACAATATCAAACCGTTTATGTTCAATTCTGTCTGGTACGGTTTGGTATCCGCATTCGGTGCGGCTTTTTTGGCGACATTGGCAGGATATGCGTTCGGCAAATTAAAATTCATAGGCAAAAATGTGCTGTTTATGATCTTGTTTGCAAAAATGTTTATGCCGGGTGTACTCAATCTTGTCCCTTCTTACATGCTGGCGGTTAATTTAAAGCTTACAAATACGCCGCTTGTTATTATCATATTTGCCATGGCCAGCGCCATGCCTTACTGGGTATTTGTCATGAAGGTTTTTGCGGAAGGGCTTACCAAAGAGCTCTTCGAAGCAATGCGCATTGACGGAGCAAACGAGTTTTATATCTTTATCAGACTGTCCGTACCGTTGCTTGTTCCCATGATCGCTCTGATGTCGATCAACGTGTTTTTAGGGGTCTGGAACGATTATATCTGGCCGTTGGTCACGCTGACGGATGAAAAAATGCGTACGATGACGATCGGTCTGTATAAGATCAAGGCAAAATTCCCTATCAAATACGGCGTGCAGGCGGCGGGATATACCATTGCATCCATTCCCTTGTTGGTCGCTTTCCTGATTGCGATGCGGCCTTTCGTGGACGGACTTACGTCCGGTTCGATCAAAATGTGATCTGCCCGTGCTGAATATGACGTGCGGTCGCATACGGTATATGAATAACATCAGGTAATGCGGAAAGGAGAAACAAAAAATGAAATTGACGTTTGTCGGCGCGGGAAGCACCGTATTTGTAAAGAACATCATCGGCGATCTGATGCTGATGAAAGATCTCGGCTCGTTTGAAGTGGCGTTGTACGATATTTCGGAGGAACGGTTGCGTTTTTCCGAAACGATCCTGAAAAATCTGGCGAAAAAACTTTCGGCGGATGTGCGTTTTACAGCCTACTGCGGGGTCGAAAACAGAAAAGAAGCATTGCGGGGCGCAAAATATGTTTTCAATGCGATCCAGGTCGGAGGGTATAAGCCCTGCACGGTGACCGATTTTGAAATTCCCAAAAAATACGGTTTGTCGCAGACCATCGCCGATACCATGGGGATCGGCGGGATATTCCGCGCACTGCGCTCCATTCCCGTTGTGATGGAGATCGTCAGGGATATGGAAGAGGTTTGTCCCGATGCTTATTTCCTCAATTATGCCAATCCGATGGCGATGATCACGGGATATTATGGCGGCATATCTGGATCCGCACCTTTGCAGCGAATTGTCCCTGGATGATATTAAATCGCTGTGCGACGACATGATCGAAGCGCACAAGGGCTGGATCGAGATCGAATAGAACTGGGCGGAAGCCTTGCTGTGCAAGATATGCGAAAAGGGGAATAGGCAAAAAGATGAAGAGAAAATATTACAAGAATACCGATGCGTCTGTGGCATTTTTGCTGGGCGGGATCGGTACGGGAAATATTTCCATCGGGAGCAGGGGAGAGCTGCGTGACTTTGAAGTTTGGGGACAGAGCGGGAAAGGCAATTTTGCGGATACGTTTTTTTGTATCCGATACCGTGAACAGGACAAAGAACCGGTACTGAAGATGCTGGAAGCCAGGCTCAACCCGCCCTATGTCAATTCCAACGGATATTACGCACATGAAATGGCTGGCGTGCCGCGCTTTGAAAAGAGCAGGGCATATTTTGAATATCCTTTTGCTCACGTAGAACTCATCGATCCTGCGGTGCCGTTGAAAATCAAGCTGCAAGCCTATACGCCCTTTATTCCGCTGGACGAAGATAACAGCGTGATTCCCGTCATACGTTTTGACTATACCGTGAAGAACGTTTCGGGCGGACCTATTGATGTTTCCGTGTGCGGAACGATGCAGAATTTTGCCGTAATCAAAAAATTTGAAAAAGTATTGTTCCGCCAGCTGGAAAGATACTGCGATCCGGCGAGCGAATATGTCGAGAAAGATGGATTGCGCGGCGTGTTTATGTATGGCGAAGACAAGTCGCTGCACAATTCCAACGGAATTTTTACAGACGATCGCGATGCGTCCGTAACGTATAAGAAGCATTGGCTGAGCGCAGGCGGCTGGGACGGAAACCAGGATTTTGCGGACGAACTTCGGTATACGGGGGAAATGACTCCTGTATCCAAATATGTTCAGAAAGACGTGCAGCAAGACGACAAGAGCGATATGGGCTCTCTCTGCATCCGCAAAACTTTGCAGGCGGGAGAAAGCTATACATATTCGTTTTACGTTACCTGGTACATTGAGCGGCGGAAAAACGGCTGGTATGACAGCCATGCGCAGATCCGTGAACTTTACGGCGATCCGAACGGAACGCGCCCGGAAACCATACGGAATTACTATGCGGTGAAGTTTTCGGATGCGTTTGATGTTGCCTTGTATACAAAGAGAAATCAAAAATACTTGTATTCCAAAACAAAGAAATTTTCGCAGATATTTTTCCGTTCGACGTTGCCGGATGATGTTTTGAACAGGGTTGCCGCCAACTTTACGGTCATGCGTTCGCCCACTTGTTTCCGATTGGAAGACGGAACGTTTATGGGTTGGGAAGGCTGTTTTGACGAAGACGGAAGTTGTGAAGGCACCTGTACGCATGTATGGAACTATGCGCAGACATTGGCGTATCTGTTTCCGAAGCTGGAAAGGAGCATGCGCGACGTGGATTTCGGCCTGGAAGTGGAAGAAAGCGGAAAGCAGAATTTCAGGGGTTATAAGAAATTCGGATTGCCGCCGCATGATCATATACCTGCCGCCGACGGGCAGCTCGGCACACTGCTGCGGCTGTACCGCGAATGGAGATTTTCGGGTGACGATGCTTTTCTTGAAAGAAATTACGAAAATGCGAAGAAATCTCTCCTTTTTGCGCTTTCCTATTGGGACAAAGATGAGTACGGCGTGATCGAGGCGGAACAGCACAATACGTACGATATCAATTTTTACGGCCCCAATTCGATGATCAATTCGATCTTTTATGCCGCGCTGAAGGCGTTTGAGAAGATGGCGGCTTATATGAAAGACGATGCTACGGCGCAAAAATGCAGGGACGTATACGAAAAAGGCAGCAAAAAAGCTGACGCAAAGCTTTTTAACGGCAAGTATTATATTCAGAAGATCGATGATGTGGATTCGGTGCGCAGCCAATACGGCAAGGGATGCCTGTCCGATCAGATTTTCGGGCAGACGCTCGCTCATCTGAACGGATTGGGGTACGTATTTCCGAGAGAGCATTTCGTCAGTTCGCTGAAATATATTTACAAGGACAATTTTTTGACAGATTTTAACAATCATTATAATTTTCAGAGAACGTACTGTTTAAATGATGATCAAGGCCTGATTTTATGTTCCTGGAAAGAAGAGGGTGCGAAGCGCCCGAAGCTGCCGTTTATTTATTCGGAAGAGGTCTGGCCCGGCGTTGAATATCAGGTAGCGACCAATATGATCTATGAAGGGCTGACGGAAGAAGCGCTGACTGTTGTCGGGGCGATCGAAAAGCGTTATGACGGTTATAAGAGGAACCCGTTTGACGAGATCGAGTGCGGGCATCATTATGCAAGGAGTATGGCGAGTTACGGGGTATACTTGGCGTTGACAGGACAGCAGGCGGATCTGGTGAACAATACGATCACCTTTGCGCCGAAGGTTGCGGCGGATCATTTCAGGTGTTTCTTTTCTACCGGAACGAGCTGGGGGGAATACACGCGCCGTATCGAGGACGGAAAAGTAAAAGAAGAGCGAAAAATTTTCTTTGGTAAAGATCAATGTGATCTGGTGAGTGAGCAAAAATGAATTACAGGATCGGAAAAAACACGGAATTTGAAGTTGTGCACGGCACTTTGCGGCTGACCAGGCTTTTCGGACTGGATATGGAACCGAAATGGTGGATTCATGAAAGGTCGGTGGGTATTTTTAACGTATTTGCATCGCTTTCCTGTTACAGACCCAAGCTGGTGAGCGCGGAAGTGAAGGTCGGTAATTCGACGAGCGGCGCAAGCGGTGTTGCGGGGCTTGTAAAGGCGTACCGATATTTCGGAGACAGAAAATATCTTGAAACAGCCGAACGGCTGGCACAGCTATATCTGGATCGGGACGTGGAGAGAGGATATACGACAGGCGGTCCTGGGGATGCGTTGCAGTGTCCGGACAGTGAAAGCGCATTTGCGCTTCTGGAAGGGTTTGTCAGTTTGTATGATTGTACAGGGGCGACAAAATGGCTGGATGCTGCAAAAAGTACGGCCTATCTTTGTTCAAGCTGGGTATGCAGTTATAATTATCGTTTCCCGGAAAAAAGCGAGTTTGCAAGGATCGGGATCCGTACATGCGGAACAGTGTTTGCAAACGTGCAGAACAAGCATTCTGCGCCGGGGATCTGCACGATGTCGGGCAAGGCGCTTTGCAGGTTGTACGAGCTCACGAAAGACGAGCGCTTTCTGGAGCTGATCGAAGACATATCGAACGCAATTTCCCAATGTATGTCCACCGAGGAAAGGCCTGTTTATTCATGGGACGAGATCCCGCAGCGTCTGCCGCCCGGAGTGATGTGCGAGAGAGTGAATATGTCTGACTGGGAAGGTGAAAAATGCGTGGGCGGCGTATTCAATCTGTCCTGTTGGTGCGAAACGTCGAATTTGCTCACTTTATTGGAAATTTTTAAATTAAAA
Organism: uncultured Eubacteriales bacterium; assembly: GCA_958405585.1. Classification (GTDB taxonomy): domain Bacteria; phylum Bacillota; class Clostridia; order Christensenellales; family Borkfalkiaceae; genus Borkfalkia. The sequence continues at coordinate 1,311 of CATYEP010000018.1, read as the reverse complement.
ATCAGAAAGGGAAAGGATTGTTATGAAGATCAATAATACGTTACAGTCTTTATTTGAGCTTTCGGAAGCCGAAAGCCGTTCTATCTGTGCGGAAAACCCGACGGGGGAAAAGGGCGGCGGAGCAAAAGCGAAGATCGGAGAAGGAAGTGCGTCCGGGCCTGCGAGGGAGCTGGGCGAGGGCTGGAAAGTAAATCCGTTTATCATGATCAAGCCGAAAGAACTTGTAACGCTCGCAGATTTTCAGGGGGAAGGGATCATTCAGCATATCTGGATGACGCCTACACATAAAAGAAGAGATCTGATCCTGCGTTTTTATTGGGACGGAAGCGAAGAACCTTTCGTCGAATGTCCTTTGGGTGATTTTTTTGCGCACGCGTATGAAGATCTGATCCCTATCAATTCGCTGCCTGTCTGCGTAAATCCCGGGTCGGCTTTTAACTGTTACTGGAATATGCCGTTCAAAAAGTCGTTTAAGATCACCTTGGAAAATTTATCGGAAGAGGAAGGCGCGTTTTTCTATCAGATCGATTTTTGTTTGACCAAATTGCCCGAAAAAATTGCGTATTTCCATGCGCAGTTTCGCAGGGTGAATCCTTTGCCTGAAAAGGAAGTCTATACGATCGTGGACGGTGTGCGCGGGAAAGGCCAGTATGTCGGTACATATCTTGCCTGGCAGGTGAACAACGACGGCTGGTGGGGAGAAGGCGAAATCAAATTTTACATCGACGGGGATGACCGTTATCCGACCATCTGCGGAACGGGTACGGAAGACTATTTCTGCGGTTCCTACAATTTTGAAAATCAACTGACGCACCGGTATCAGGCTTTTTCAACGGCGTATTCGGGATTTTCTCCGTACAACAAACAAGAAAGTATTTATAAGGTGAATCAGCGTTTCAATATGTACCGCTGGCATATCAACGACCCGATCTATTTTAACAAAGATCTGAAAGTGACCATCCAGGCGCTGGGCTGGCGATCCAAAGGGAGGTATTTGCCTTTAAAAGATGATATCGCATCGGTTGCGTTCTGGTACCAGACGCTGCCTTTTGCGAAATTCCCTGCTTTGCCTTCGGCGGATGAACTGGAGATCATCTGAGAAAAAAATTTTTGTAAAAAATTCGGAAAGGAAGAAGGTTATGGAGATTAAAAGGATAAACTGTCTTGCACAGGGTAACTGGCTGGAAGAAGAGCTGAAGAATCTCTTGGGAGAAAACGATTTTACATTCCTTTTTGAGCACAGAGATTCGGAAGAGATCACGATCCGATCGACCGAAAAATCGCCTACGGTAGCGGGAAATAGTGACGGAA
>CATYEP010000017.1 GCA_958405585.1 uncultured Eubacteriales bacterium | reverse complement strand
TGCAAATGAATGTATTACAGACAGGGTATTTTGTTAGAGAGCGGCGTTTTTGCTACAAAGTATGGGATATTATATATGAAAAGACGATCCGTTTACGGGTAGTAAGTAAGAATCGTATGGCTGTCAGGCTGTCATATGTGCGGCTTGCCTGCGGATGGTCGTATTAGGGCTAAAAGACCAAAACAGATAAATCTATGTTTAAGCCGGAGGATATTTATTTAATAAATTTTATCCTATTATTGCTTTTTATTTTGCGTATGCTATAATAATTATAAGTTTGGAGATTGGTCGATCAATTAAACTACCAAATATAAATTAAAAATACTAACTGCATTTCGCCGATAGCTTTTTAATGGACAAAGGTGTGGCAGTAAGTCGGGTTAATTTATAATTTTTATTTTGATTTATCAGACCTAAATGAAAGGGGATTTTTTACCCTCATCGGGTCTTTTTTATTTTTCAAGCAAATTTTAACCTTGGAGTTTTCTTATGTCGGGTTTTAACAAAATTGAACAAACCATCGGATATACGTTTAGAAACAAAGACCTTTTACAACAAGCATTTGTAGGAAAATCGTATTCCGAAGAACATGGTGGGCAAAACAACAAAGTTTTAGAATTTATCGGCGACAAGGCGTTGGACTTTGCCGTTGTTCGCATTATGATGGAGCGGTTTGGCATTATTACGGAAAATAAAGAATGGTCGGAGTTTAAGCTCCGAAATCCAAAACACTTTCAAACAAGATATGGCGAAGGCAAATTTACCGATATCAAACAAGACTTAGTAAATAAAGAAGCCCTCTCAAAAGCGATGGATATACTCGGCTTTCAGAATTATTTAATTATGGGGGAGGGAGATGCAAAGCAAAACCGGCAAGACAGCATCTCTGTTAAAGAAGATTTGTTTGAAGCAATTATCGGAGCCGTTGCTTTGGATTGCGGTTGGGACATGGACACGATTACCCGTGTCGTTGAGTCCATGATTGATTTCGATTCATATTTTGAGAACAATTTAGAAAACAGCCAAAACAGTGTTGCTTTAGTGCAGGAATGGTTTCAGAAAAATAAGGGATGCCTTCCGCAATATCAGTACTTGAACGCGGTTAAAAAAATTATTAGTGAGTCTTTTGACGAGACTCACGAGAAAGGCGAGGGATTCTATAAATGTCAGTTAATTTTTGAACGAGAGTATTTTAATGGCCGTGGGAACAATAAGGCGGAGGCGAGAGAAAAGTGCGCGGAATGTTTTTATGATTGGCTGAAAGAAAACGGTTATATTGTTGATCCGATTCTTGAAGCTGTGGGCGACCCGGACGAAAATCAATCAATACGACAATTAAACGAGTTGTATCAAAAAAAGTTGATTTCAAAACCTATCTATACATTCAAACAAGAAGGGTATGATGATAAAGGGTGTGCTGTTTGGCGTTGCGAATGCCTTGTCGAAGAAAACGGCAGGTCGTTCTATAAATGTTTAAGTTCCAAAAAAGAAGCGCAGCGTATGTCGGCATATGAATCGCTTCTTAATTTAATAGGTATGTGCGAAGAAAAATAGCATTTCGGGGCTTGCGGAATTTCCGCAAGCCCCTTGGTTTTTATTGATTTAAATAAAATACAAATCCGAACCAATCGGTTGAAACCAAAAGGTTCGGATTATTTTGACTTGGTGGAGTGCCTATAACGTAAATTGAATTTATAATTTTTCGCGTCCTGCTAAGATATCCAAAGTAATGCCAAGATAATCGGCAAGTTCAATGAGCGACAAAATATGAGGAGCTGCCCCGTTTTTCCAATCTACAAAATGCGATGATTTAATGCGCGTTTCTTTGTTGATTTTGTTGCGCGATATACCTTTGATTTTAAGTAAGTTCATTAAATGCAAATAAAACGACGGGCATTCCGTCGGTTGAAAATCCAATATTTTATCTGTGCGACCGACAAGAAACTCGATAGAACAATTAAAATATTCTGCTATTTTTATAATTTGATTCAGCCGCATATATTTAGAATTGCTTTTCCATCTGCTTACAGTGCTGATATTTACCCCGATAGCGCTTGCAAAAGTTTTGTTGTCAATATTTTTCATTAACATCAATTCGTTAATTCTTTCACCGATTTTTATTTGTTCTTCCATGATTTCACCTAAAATTATTATAGTAGGAATATGCAAAAAATACTTGACGTTTGCACATTCCTACGTATATAATAAAAATATGTACAAACCTACGTGCGTATCGTTAAAAGGAGATAAAAGAAAATGGAAGAAGAACCCGCAAAGAAAAGTTCAAAATGTGTATACTGCGGACATTATGAAGGCTATTATACAAAAGAATTGCATCGTTATGTGCGTGCAAAACAAGGCTTTTGCAAACAGCACGACAAATTAGTAAACAACGGCGATACCTGTGAATGTTGGAAAACAAACAGCCGGCGGTTTTATTTCCGTAAGAGAGCGATTTCAAGAGCATTATATGAAATGCTGATGGATATGTCTGCGATACGTCAGATTATTCAGGAAGAACAAGAGGAGAGAAAAAATTTATAATGGACAAGCAAAATATACACACTTGCAAAAATTGCCGCTATTACAACGCGTTTTACATTAAATGCGCCTATTCTTTTGATAAACATAAGGCAGGATTTTGCGAGCAACGGCAAAAAGGAGTCTATAAAGACGATAAATGCGGCTTATATAAAAGCAGACCGCAAAAAGAAAAAACCGTGACAGTTGAACACTCGACATAGCCATTAAAGATTTGGAAGAACTTGTGCAGATATTTAATAACTGCGATTACTGAAAATGGGTATTATCACGAAAATAAAAAAGCAAAATTTATACGGGAAAATACAGAAGAGTATTGCTTTGTTTTAGTGGTGACGATAGGGCGTGTGCTTTGTCTGCAACGCCGCAGACAAGCTTACGTCCCGCAACAGAAACCGAAACGAAAAACGCGGCGGGGGGGGCATGGCCGCTGAACCGCTTGGCGATCCGTCCTTACACTTCGTGCGGCATATATTAAGTTTTAACGCTTTTTTTATGCTGTTGAATTTATAAATCGGTGGCATTTTTTGATACATGGTAATGAAATGAATAAAAATAAAAAAGACTAAAACGATTCTCACGAAAGGAGTTCGTTTTAGTCTTTTACTGGTGGGGATGGTAGGGCTCGAACCTATGACCTCATGCATGTCAAGCATGCGCTCTAACCAACTGAGCTACACCCCCGAAAGATCAAATTCAGCTTAATTATAATATCATTTTTGCTGGTGATTTGTCAAATAAAAAGAGCGCACAAAGTAAATAATTTCAAAAATCATTTATTTTTCTTGTTTGAGTTGGTGGGAGTAGGGGCATAACGGAGCGCGGACGCGAATAAACTATTTTGTAGTTTTATGAACAGGGAGAATGGTATGCCTGCATTTTACTCGATCACGGCAGAAATAGTTTTGTCAGAATTAAGGACTTCCGAATTGGGAATCAGCGATGCGCAAGCGCAGGAGAGAATACAGCAGTATGGAGAAAATGTTCTGCAAGGGAAAAAGAAAGGCGGAGCGATCAAACTTTTTTTAGCGCAGTTCAAAGATTTCATGACGATTCTGTTGATATGTGCGGCAGTGATTTCCGGAACGATCGCCTATCTGACGGGGGATGTTCATGAACTTGCAGACACGGGGATATTGCTTTTTATTATTTTACTCAACACGATCGTTGGATTCATACAGCAATATCGGGCAGACAATGCGGTAGAGAAGCTGAAGAAGTTATCCGTATGCCATGTAAAAACGGTGCGGAACGGGAAAGATGTATTGCTCGAAAGCCAGAGATTGGTGCTCGGTGATATTATTTATTTGGAAGAGGGCGATATGGTGCCTGCGGATTGCCGAATTCTGCATTGTGAAGAATTGCATTGCGATGAGTCGGCTTTGACAGGGGAATCGCACGGCGTGGGAAAAAATACGGATCTGTATCCGGAAAAAACGGGGGTAGGTGATCGTAAGAACATGCTTTACTCCTCGTCTTTTGTTGTCAAGGGGCAGGCAAAGGCGGTCGTTGTCGGTACAGGGCAAAATACGGAGATCGGAAAGATCGCGGGTATGCTTGCCGATACGCAGACGGTCAAGACGCCTTTGGAAAAGATATTGGCAACACTCGGGCGCGTAATCACGATTTTTGTCATTGCGGTTGCGGCGGTCATATTTATCTTCGGGATCTTTTTTAAAGAAAGCACACTTTTGCAAAATTTTATGTCATCGGTAGCGATCGCGGTGGCTGCAATACCGGAGGGTATGCCTGCGATCGTCACGGTCATCATGGCGTTGGGTGTACAAAAGATGAGCAAAGAACGTGCGATTATCCGAAAGCTGCATGCGGTGGAAACATTGGGCGGATGCAGTTGCATCTGTTCGGATAAAACGGGGACTTTGACTGAAAATCGTATGACGGTAGAAGAAATTCAGGTGGATTTTGCACATTCGGATCGGCGGCTTGGTGTAAAAGAGTGTAAGGCTGTGCGGAATCGGACTGATATTCGCCGTATGCTTGCCTGCATGGAAATCTGTAACACGGTAAAGGGGAAAGGGGGGAAGAAGTCCGGCGATCCGACAGAGATTGCGCTGGTGAATTTTGTCAACGCATGTGAATTTACGGATTCGTTTAAAAAAATTGGAAGCATCCCGTTTTCTTCGGAACGTAAAATGATGACGGTTGCGGCGCAGACGGACGAAGGAAGATTTTGTTATGTCAAGGGCGGAGCGGATATTCTTCTGGATCGGTGTACTCGTATACAGGATGGGGAAACGGTGCGACCGATTACAGAGAGGGATAAAGAAAATGTTTTGAGTTCAACGGAGGAGCTTGCTTCCAGAGCGTTGAGGGTATTAGGTTTTGCTTATAGGGAATGCACGGAGGGGCCGAGGGAGAGTGAACTGATTTTTATCGGGATCTGCGGCATGATCGATCCGCCGAAAAAAGGAGTCAGAGAAGCCGTGGCGGATTGCAAACGCGCGGGTATAATGCCTGTGATGATTACGGGGGATCACAGAGAGACGGCATATGCAATTGCGGAACGGTTGGGGATCGCTTCGAGTGAAAGGGAAGTGATGACGGGTGCGGAACTGGAGTCGTTGGATGAGCCGCAGCTGAGTGAAAGGATCCGAAAAACCCGCGTATTTGCGCGCGTCAGTCCGAAGCATAAGAGTCTTATTGTGGAGAAATATCAAGGGGCAGGGAATGTGGTGGCAATGACGGGCGACGGGGTCAACGACGCGCCGGGTATACGGAAAGCGGATATCGGAATCGCCATGGGTATTTCGGGCACGGACGTTACGCGAAGTGCGGCGGACATGGTAATAGCGGACGATAATTTTTCAACGATCGTCACGGCGGTGCGGGAAGGCCGGCATATATTTTCGAATATAAAAAAGACGATACAGTTTTTCCTTGCGACAAATCTTGCGGAGGTTTTGTCTATACTGATCGTGTCGCTTGCTTTATGGCATTATGATTTTCTTACCTCGACGCAACTGTTATGGATCAATCTGATCACGGACAGTTTGCCGGTTTTTTCCCTTGGTGCCGAACAGGCGGAGCGTGACTGTATGATGCGTCCTCCGCAAAAGGCGGCGTCCATATTCAAGGCGGAAAGTATGATTTCTGTAACTTTTTACGGGCTGATGCAGACGGCGATTTGTATCGGTATATTTCTTTTCAGTCTGCACGCATATGGAAACGCGGTTGCCGTTACGATGACTTTTTTTGTATTATCCTTTCTGGAACTGTTTCATTCTTTCAACATCCGTTCCGAGAGAAATTCGGCGTTCGGAAAAGGATTCTTTTCCAATAAGATGCTGTTTGTGACTGTATTTGCCGGAATATTGGTAAACTTGCTGTTATGTGTTTTCGCCCCGGTGCGCGCAGCTTTTGATATAGTTTCATTGAATGCGTCGCAATGGACGGCTGTATTTGTTTCCTCACTTTCGATTATACCGATTGCGGAGATCTATAAAATCATTGTTCGAAGGTTTTGTCGTAAAAAAGCAAGAGCGTATAATAAAAATATTAACAAAAATCTTGTTTTGTCGCGAGAGACCGCTGCGCGGTAGATTGCGGCAGATCGCATAGTGTACAGGGGCAAAAAAACGATCCGTAAAGCAGCGCCCGTCTGTTCAGGTATCTGAACAGACGGGCGCTGCTGTTTATGATTCGGCCGGAAAATCAGCTTTGCATGGCAAAAGCCGCCGTACTCATAAACGTGCGGCGGCTTAAAGAAGTAAAATTATTCAGAAATGACAGAAACAAAAATTTTAGCTGATACGCCTTCCATGAGACGGACTTCTACGGGGTAATCTCCCAAAGTTTTCAGGGCGTCTTTCAAGATAATTTTTTTCTTGTCGATATCATAGCCAAGGTCAAAAAGTTTGGAAGCGATCTCTTTGGATGTGACGCTGCCGAATACTTTTCCGTTTTCGCCGCATTTGATTTTGACGGTAACTTTTGCGTTATTCATTTTTTTTGCAAGTTCGCGGATTTCGCGAATTTCCTCGGCACGCCTGCGCGCTTCTGCTTCCTGTTGAAGTTTCAGACTGTTGACGGCAACGGCAGAAGCCTGTTCGGCAAGCCCTTTTTTCAATAAAAAGTTTTTGGCATAGCCATCGCTCACGTCGATTATTTCGCCTTTTTTTCCGGTTCCTTTTACATCTTGTTTCAGTATGACTTTCATAGAGCACCTCAACGGATCATCAAATTTTCTTTATTTTACAATGAAAAGTAAAAAAAGTCAACTTCTTTGCTTATAAACGCGGCCGGATCGGCACATAATAACGGCAAGGAGGTGAACAAAATGGATAAATTCAATAAATCGATCGGATGTGAAGTATCTGATTGCATGTTCAACTGCGAAGGAAAAAATTGCACGCTGGATCATATCGTTGTGGGGAGCACCTGCGATTGCAATGCGGAATCCTGCACGTGCTGTGAAAATTATCAGAAGAAGTAAGTTTTTTTAAACAAAGGCAGGTTATCCTGACAGAAGCAGATCCGCGCAATTTTCGCGGATCTGCTTCTGTTTTCACGGAAAGAAATCTTATAAAGGTTCGCGCGTGAATATTTGTCGGTAAAGAGAAAAAGCATCGCTTATGTTGCGATGCTTTCAATCAATCAGATTTTTTCTCTTTTTAATTCGGTCACGGCATTTTTCAAAAAATATTCGGCAGTGGAGTCATGGCTGACGATCTGCAATGCCTCGTCGAACGTACACCAGCGGGTTTCTGAAATCTCGTCGGTATTGATTTTAAGCTCACCGTCGGATACGACGACTATAAACCCTAACATGAGCACATTTCTGGGTTCATGGTAGCGGGAAGACATATAGCGGTATTTGATGGCATTAAGTCCTGTTTCCTCTTTCATTTCGCGGACGATCGCTTTTTCTGCAGACTCACCTTTTTTGACGTAGCCGGCGAAGAGCAGAAAATCCCCGTTGTTATGCTTCGCGATGAGAATACGGTCTTGCGCTTTATTGACGGCTACCATGCTGACAGCAGTTTTAAATACGGGAAATTTAAATTCCCCGCATGCATTGCAGTAGGGGACGAGCCCTTCGTTGTCGCAGAATTTTAAAGATAATTTTTCACCGCAGTCCTGACAAAACATAATAAAAATCCCCTCCTTGATTGTTTTTTTAAGAATAATCCTTTTTAGAGAAATTGTCAATAATGTAATGAACATTTTTTTCGATTTTTTTCAAAATTTTACAAATATTTTGCAAACGGATAGAAAAAAGGGTCAAATAAGCCGAAGAATCTTTAAAATCGACTTAAAAATTGACAAATGTCGGAAAGTATGATACAATCAATAAAAACGTAAAACCGTATGGAAAGATGCGGACAGACAGGTAATTTTTATGGAAATCAAAGTGACTCCGGAAGATGTGAAAAGGGTCAAGGCGCTTGGTTTTTTGCAGGATAAGCGTTACGGCGATGTGTTTAACGGAAGAGTGATCACAAAAAACGGGAAAATCACGGCGGAGCAGCATAAAGCGATCGCGGAGGCGAGCCAGAAATTCGGGTCGGGTGAGATTGCGATGACGGTGCGGTTGACGCTGGAGATCCAGGGTGTGAAATATGAAAATATAGAGCCGTTGCGCGCTTTTTTGGCGCAATACGGTCTGACGACAGGCGGAACGGGAAAAAAAGTCCGCCCGGTGGTTTCCTGTAAAGGAACGACCTGTCAGTACGGTCTCATCGATACGTATGCATTGAGTGAAAAGATTCATGAAAAGTTTTATGAGGGAATGCGTGATCTCGTATTGCCGCATAAATTTAAAATTGCAGTCGGGGGGTGTCCGAACAACTGTGTCAAACCGGATTTGAACGATGTCGGGGTGATCGGCCAGCGTATTCCCACCGTGTATCTGGATAAGTGCCGCGGCTGTAAGAAATGTCAGGTAGAACTTGCATGCCCGATCAAAACGGCAAAAGTTGTTGAGGGTAAAATCAATATTGATCCGCAGATGTGCAATCATTGCGGGCGCTGTAAAAACCACTGCCCGTTCAAAGCTGTGACGGATTATCAGGACGGCTTTAAAATTTATCTGGGCGGCAGATGGGGCAAAAAGGTGGCGCAAGGCAGAGCGATGTCGAAGATATTTACGACGGAAGAAGAAGTCATGCAGATCATAGAGCGTGCGATTTATTTGTTCCGGGACGAAGGTATAGACGGCGAACGTTTTTCAGATACGATCGCACGTTTGGGTTTTGAAAACGTGGAGCGTAAATTGCTGAGCTGACAGTCCATATGATTTGGCGGAGATGGGATCTCCGCCTTTGTGTTGTAAAGGGCGAATGACGGTGTTTTGCCAGGCAGAGAGAGGAGAACGGAAAATGAAATGTCTTTCGCTGGATTATCGAAGCGCGGGGGTAGCGGGGCGCAGGAAGTTTGCAATGACAAACCGCTTGCAGGAGCAGCTTTACAGGGAATTCCGTTCTGTGGGCGGATGCGTTGCGATCGTTACGTGCGGCAGGTCTGAGTTTTATTTTCTATGTACGCGAGAGCAGGCAGAGACGATTTTGCAGACGGTTTTCGGAGAATCGACGGAAGAGTTCCGCTTTTACGGCGACGGTTTGGCTTTGCGGCATTTGTTTGAATTGGCGGCAGGATTATGTTCGATGCTTGTCGGGGAAGATGAGATCCTGGGACAGGTACGGGACGGATATGAAGCGGCGCGGAAAAACGGGATGACGGAGAAATGGGACGCGGTTTTTCAGGCGGCGATCGCATGCGGAAAAAAGGTGAGGAGCGAAACGGGCATATCTTCGCAGGCGTGCTCGCTGGCGACGCTGGCGGCAAATGCGGTATTTGCTTTTAAAAGCGGACACAAAAAAGTGCTCTTGATCGGTGCGACGGGCAAGATCGGAGGATCTGTTCTGAAAAATCTGGCGGCAGGCAAGAACGTGGAGCTTTTTGCAACGCTGCGTACGCACGCATTCGAAGCGGAGGCGGAAGGTGTGCGGCTGATCTCATATGAAGAACGTTACGGGATATTGGATGAAGCGGATTGCATTGTAAGTGCAACGGCTTCCCCGCATACGATTTTGCAGGCGGAAGGAGTGCGGGAAAACCTGCATGTTTTAAAGCCTCGGCTGTTTGTGGACCTTGCTGTTCCTCCGGATATCGACCCTGGGGTTGCAGAGATCGGCGGATGTACTCTTTTAGGGATTGACGGCTTCCGTGCCAAGGCGGACGAGAACAACAGAAAAAAACAGAAAGCGGTGCAGGAAGCGGGGACGATCGTGGAGGATTGCATTGCGGAATTTTTGGCGGATGACGCAGCGCGCAGGTATGCGGAGAGACTTGCGGAATTAGGTGAAGCGGAGAGACGGGCTTTGTATGCTTTGCGGAAATCCGATCCGAGAAAATTTGTAAGAGAACTGGAGCAACGTGGAGACTTCGGAGCTGAAAATGAATAATTTTCCTTTTATGAAAAGAATCGATGGGAAGAAATGCCTGCTTGTCGGCGGGGGGAACGTCGCGTTGCGGAAGGCGGAAAAGCTCGTTCCGTTCGGGCCGGAACTGACGGTCTGCGCGGAAGAACTGCGCGAGGAGTTTTTAAAACTTCCCGTCAAAGTTTTTCGTCGTGGGTATGACAGATCTCTTTTGAAGGATATGGATTTTGTCATTGCGGCGACGGATGATCGGGCGGTCAATGCGCAGATTTCGAAAGATTGCAGGGAGTGCGGGATCGCGGTGAACAGTGTGGATGATCCGGAAAACTGCGATTTCTTTTTTCCTGCGCTCGTATGCCGCGGGGATGTTACGATCGGGATATCGACGGGGGGAGCGTCTCCGGCGTTGGCGGCGGTAGTGCGCGAGTATCTGGAAAGCGTGTTGCCGAAAGACCTGAGCAATTTATCGAAAGAGTGTGCGCGCTTGCGGGAAGAAAAGAAAGGCGCGGAATATGCCTCGGAGGTACGCAGTCTTTTTTACCGCTCATTGAGTAAGGAGAACGAAAAATGAAAACAGTGTGTATCGGTACGCGCGGCTCGAAGCTGGCGCTGGCGCAGGCGGAGATCTGTGCTGCGGCATTTTCCGCCAAAGGAATCGGGACGGAACTGAGGATCGTCCGAACGCGGGGCGATATTGATCAGAGTGCTGCACTGTCGCAGATCGGCAAGGGTGCGTTTACCGATGAATTTACACAGCTTCTGCAAAAGGGGGAGATCGATGTGGCTGTACACTCGGCGAAGGATCTTCCGACGGATGCAGAAAAAGACAACTTTTTTTGTCTTCCGCGGGAAGATGCGCGCGATTTGTTGATTTCAAGGGAAAACAAAGCGTGTCGTATCGGTACGGGATCGCCGCGGCGGGCGGCGAGTGCGGCGGAAAAATTTCCCGGAGCGCAGATTTTGCCTGTACGGGGCAATGTGGATACGCGGCTTCGGAAACTTGCTTCGGGGGATTACGACGCCCTTGTCCTTGCGGCGGCCGGTTTGATCCGTCTTGGATTGTACGACGGAAAGTCGGACAGATTTACCTGGGACGGCAGAACTTTTTTTGTCCGATATTTTGAAGTGAACGAATGCGTTCCTGCGGCGTGTCAGGGAATCATAGCGGTAGAAGGAGAGGCGGGCAGGCTGATCTCCGATGCCGAAACAAAGCAAACTGCTTTATTGGAGAGAAAATTGCAGAGAGCGTTGGGCGGCGACTGTGAGGGAGGTGTCGGGGCGTATTTTGACGGGACACGCCTGTATGCCCAGCGGGACGGCAAACGTGTAAGTCTTGTATACGACGGCGAAGATTGTATCGGCCGTCTTGCGGAGTTGCTCTTATGAACAAAGTTTATCTGGTAGGGGCAGGCTGCGGGAAAGATCTTCTGACTCTGCGCGGAGCGGAATTGCTCCGACAGGCGGATTGCGTCGTGTATGACAGCCTGCTGGACGAATCGCTTCTGGAACTATGCCGAGATGACTGTGTACGTATTTTTGCAGGGAAGCGGAGCGGCGGAAGAGGAAAAAAGCAGGAGGAAATCAACCGCATCCTGATAGAATGCGGCAGGAAATATGCGGTGACGGTGCGCCTGAAAGGCGGCGATCCGTATGTATTCGGCAGAGGCGGAGAGGAGATGCTCGCGCTGTTATCGGAGAATATTTACTGCGAAAGCGTACCGGGCGTCACGAGTGCCATAGCGGCGGCGGAGCTTGCCGGGATCCCCGTAACGCACAGGAGATATTCGCGCGGCGTCCATATTGTCACGGCACAGACGGAGAGCGGATTTGCGGGTTTTTCCCGTTTGGCGGGGGGAAACGATACGCTCGTCATATTGATGGGTAAATCGGCGGCGGAGCAAATATATGCCGAACTTACAGGGGGCGGAATGTCGGAAGATACACCCTGTGCCGTCATTTCACAAGCGGGAAGTCTTTCTGCCCGTGCAGAGCGCGGCAGGCTTCGGGATCTGCCGGCTATGGCACAAATGCTTCCTGCGCCGCAGGTGATCGTGATCGGAAAAGTTTGCTCGCTCGATCTGGCAGGCGAACAACCGATGGATAAAGCTGTACAAACCCGAGAGGTAAGCGTGGCTGTAACGGGAACATCCATGCATGCGGAAAGAGTGTGCGGTGCATTGCGAAAAAGGGGGATCGCGGCGGAGAATTGCGCCTGTTTGTGCGTAGTTCCGTTGGATTTTGATTTTGTCTTTGACACATTGCCGATGCGGAAATGCCTTGTCTTTACTTCTGCGAACGGGGTCAAAATATTTTTCGACCGCGCATTGGAACGCGGTGAGGATGTTCGTGTTTTCGGGGATAAAAAATTTGCGGCGATCGGAGCGTTTACGGCGCTAATGCTTGCGCGTTACGGTTTTCGGGCGGATTGTATTCCGAAAACGTATACCTGCGAAAGTTTGTACGAAATTTTGCAGAAAATGGGATTGCCGCAGAAGGAGATCCTGCTTTTGCGAAGTGCCGCAGGGGATGAAATACTGGAGAAAGTCGGCGAACAGGCAGACCTTTACGATACCGTTGCCGATGCGGATATGCTTGAAAAGTCTGCAGATATTTTAAAACGAGCCAGGATCATCACGTTTGGGTCGGCAAACGGCGCCCGTGCGGTGCTGGATAAATATGTATTGCCGACAGATTGTGTTGCCGTCTGCATCGGAGAAAAGACGGCAGAGGCCGTGCGCGGGTACGGATGTCGGGTCGAGGTTTGTGCGGAGGCGTCGGCAGACGCATTGGCGGAGGCCGTCGTCAGAGTGAAGGAGAAAGTATGCAAAGATTGAGAAGAACGAGAAAGAATACAATTTTGCGGGAGCTGGTCAGCGAAACGCAGATAAAAAAGAGCGGGTTGATCTATCCCGTGTTCGTGCGTTACGGAAAAGAGATCCGCGAAGAAATACCGTCCATGCCGGGTATTTACCGTTACAGTGTGGATATGCTGGACGAGGTTGCCGAACAAGTGGCACAAGCGGGGATCGGCGGAGTGATGTTGTTCGGGATCCCGCAAGAGAAAGACGAAACGGGAAGCGGAGCAAGAGATGAAAACGGCGTAGTTGCGCACGCGATCCGTAAATTCAGATCATTTTTTGAAAAGACGGGCAAACGGTTTCTGATCGTTGCGGATATATGTCTTTGTGAATACACGTCGCACGGCCATTGCGGTGTCCTGGCGTCCGGGGATGTGGTAAATGACATTTCTTTGCCTTTGCATGCGGAGGCAGCGCTTGCGGCTGTGCGGGCGGGGGCGGATATGGTTGCACCCTCGTCTATGATGGACGGGGTCGTGGAAGCGATCCGTAAAACATTGGATGCGGAGGGGTATACGGATATCCCGATCATGGGGTACAGCGCAAAATTTGCTTCGGCGTTTTATGGGCCGTTCCGGGATGCTGCGGAGTCGGCGCCGAAGAGCGGTGACCGCAAGTCGTATCAGATGGATTGTCGCAACGGCAGGGAAGCCATGCGGGAACTTGCGGCAGACGAGGCGGAAGGCGCGGATATATTGATGGTCAAGCCTGCGCTCTGTTATCTTGATATTGTGGAGAGGGCGAGGCGGAGTAGTGATCTGCCTTTGGCAGTTTACAATGTGAGCGGGGAATATTCGATGGTCAAAGCGGCTGCTGCGGCGGGAATGATCGACGAGCGGAGGATCGTGAAGGAGATTCTGACTTCGTTTTTCCGCGCTGGGGCGGATATTGTGATCTCATACCATGCGCTCGATTATGTCCGCTGGGAGCGGGAAGGTGAGAATCAATGACGGAAAACGAAAGGCTGTACGAAGAAGCGGTAAAAATAATGCCGGGCGGAGTCAATTCACCGGTGCGGGCGTTCCGCGCGGTCGGAATGACGCCGCGGTTCATTGCGCGCGGCAAAGGTGACTGCATTTATGATGCGGACGGAAAAGAATTTATCGACTATGTGATGAGTTGGGGGCCGCTTTTGTTGGGGCATGCGAGGGAAGAAGTCGTGAAGGCGGTCAAGGAAGCGGCGGAAAGAGGTTTGACGTTTGGGGCGCCCACGGGCAGGGAAACGGAGCTTGCGGAAGAAATACAAAATGCCTGTCCGCACATGGAAATGCTTCGTCTCGTAAATTCGGGAACGGAAGCAACGATGTCTGCGATCCGTCTTGCGCGTGGCTATACAGGCAGAGATAAAATTATAAAATTCGAAGGTTGTTATCACGGGCATTCGGACGGGTTGCTGGTCAAGGCGGGGTCGGGATGCCTTACAGGTGCGGCGCCTGACAGCGCGGGGGTACCGGCGTCGTATGCGCAAAATACATTGGTGGCGCAATACAACGATCTGCAGAGTGCGGAAAATCTGTTTCTTGCAAATCCTGGCGCGATCGCCTGCGTGATCGTCGAGCCGGTTGCGGCGAATATGGGAGTTGTTCCGCCGAAAAAAGGATTTTTAGAAGGATTGCGCGGTTTGTGTGACCGAAACGGGGCGCTTCTGGTTTTTGACGAGGTCATCACGGGATTCCGTGTCGCGTACGGCGGCGCGGCGGAGCTTTGCGGCGTTCGTCCCGATCTTGCGGCATACGGTAAGGTCGTGGGCGGCGGTATGCCTCTGGCGGTGTATGGGGGCAGACGCGAAATTATGTCGCTCATAGCGCCGCTGGGTTCTGTCTACCAGGCCGGTACGCTTTCGGGAAATCCCATCGCAACGGCTGCAGGATTGGCTACTCTTCGGTTTCTGCGAAAAAATAAGGATACCGTATATGCAGAAATTGAGCAAAAGGCGGCAATGTTAGAAAGCGCTTATCGAAAGGTCGGGGTTGCGGTGAACCGCGTCGGGTCATTGCTTTCACCATTTTTTACGGAAGTTAGACCTACGAGTTTTTCGGATGTAAAAAAATGCGATCTGCAAAAGTTTTCAAAGTATTTCGGTGAAATGCTCGAACGCGGAAATTATGTCGCGCCGTCGCAATTCGAAGCGATGTTTGTTTCAATCGCACATACCGACGGGCATATCGGCAAAACGTGCAAAGATATTGAAGATGTCTGCGCGGGCTTGGCTTAAACGGTTGAGAGAAGTGCGTTAAAATTTAGCAGATTGCACACAATATTTCCGCATGTTTTTTTTCGCAATCGCTTTGCAAATGCGTCGGAAAATGATATAATGAAAACGACTACATAATTTTGCGTGCTCGGGAAGGAGAGCCGCAAACCGGAGAAAAAGAATGAAAGAGCCTAACTATTTTATACCGGATCGATCCTTTTCGATATTTGGTTTTGATATTTACTATTATGCGGTTTGCATAGTGAGCGGGATCATTTTAGCGACAATAGTCTGCGCGTTCCTTTTTAAACGTCGCAATTTGCCGACCGATTGGGTGATTGATCTGCTTTTGTGTATACTGCCGCTTGGGATAATCGGGGCGCGGACATTTTTTTGTCTTACGGATCCGGGAACTTCGATCACGGAATGGTTTTCCAAGTTCAGGGATGGCGGTTTGTCGATTATCGGCGGCGTATGCGGAGGAGCGCTGGGCGTCGTGTTGTTTTGTCTGATTCATAAAATCAATTTTCTCAGGGTTGCAGACTGTCTTATGCCCTGTGTAATTCTTGCGCAGGCGGTCGGCAGATGGGGTAATTTTATCAATCAGGAAGTTTACGGGCCGCTGGTTACCGATTCCGCATTGCAGTGGTTTCCGTTCTCCGTATTCATTGAGGACGTCGGAGAATGGCACTATGCGTTTTTCTTTTATGAAAGCGTACTGGATCTGATCATTTTTGCGGTTTTGTTCACGCTGATGTGGAAGTATGTGAAAAAACCGCACGGACTTGCGACGGCGGGGTATTTCTTCGGATACGGATTGGTGCGTTCGGTTATGGAACCGCTTCGCGATTCGCAGTTTATTCTCGGAAGTGAGGTAGCGATATCGCAGCTGTTTGCGATGGGAATGGCGCTCGCGGGGATTCTGCTTTTTTTTGCGGTGTTGTATTTCAACCGCAGGAAGTACGGGAGTGCGTTCGGTGCGGTAAGCGGAGAGCCGTTGGCGATTCTGCCGAAGTATTATACACAGGAGCAGCGCCGTAAGATGGAAGAAGAAAAGAAGAAAAAGCTGGCTGCGGCGCAGAACGCAGGAAAAGCGGAAAATGCCGTAACGGATGAACAAAACAAACCGCAGGACAGAAGTGAGAAATGAAAAGCGAGTCGCGCAATCTGACATTATTGACAGATCTTTATCAGCTCACGATGATGGACGGTTATCTGAAAAACGGCAAAGCGGGGGATGTGGCGGTATTTGATTTATTTTATCGCCGCAACAATGTGATTGCCTATTCGGTCGCGGCAGGATTGGAACAGGCCGTCGATTATATTTTGAATATTCGCTTTGAAAAAGAGGATATCGAATACCTTCGTTCGCTGAAACTGTTTGACGAGCAATTTTTGGAATATCTGAAAACGTTCCGTTTTACGGGGGATGTGTATGCCGTGCCGGAGGGAACGGTCGTATTTCCCGAAGAGCCGATCATAACGGTGCGTGCGCCTGTTCTGGAAGCGCAGTTTCTGGAAACAGCGCTTTTGAACATTGTCAATCATCAGACGTTGATCGCATCCAAATCTTCAAAAGTGGCGTATGCCGCGAAGGGTGATTCGGTGATGGAATTTGGGCTTCGCCGTGCGCAGGGGCCGGATGCGGGTGTTTATGGCGCGCGTGCGTCGGTGATCGGCGGATGCCGTTCTACGTCGAACGTGTTGGCGGGGCAGATGTTTCATATTCCGGTGGCAGGGACGCATGCGCACAGCTGGGTGATGAATTTCCCTTCCGAATACGAGGCATTCCGCGCGTATGCAAAGATGTATCCCGATGCGTGTCTGTTGCTTGTCGATACGTATGATACGCTGGGCAGCGGTGTTCCGAATGCGATACGGGTGTTTAAGGAACTTCGAAAAGAAGGGCATGAACCGAAGGGGATCCGACTGGACAGCGGCGATCTTGCTTATTTGTCGAAGTGTGCGCGGAAGATGCTGGATGATGCCGGGTTCCCCGATGCGATCATCTGCGCGTCGGGTGATCTGGATGAATATCTGATCACTTCTTTGAAGAATCAGGGTGCGTGCATTGATCTTTGGGGAGTGGGAACAAAGCTGATCACGAGTGCAGATATGCCGGCATTGGGCGGGGTGTATAAGTTGTCTGCGCTGACGCCGAAAGGAGGAGAGGAGATACCTAAGATCAAGCTTTCGGATAATACGGACAAGATCACGAATCCGGGATTCAAGCAGGTTTACAGGATTTATGACAATAAGACGGGCAAGGCGGAAGCGGATCTGATAGCTCTCAGATCGGAGAAATTCGACGAAAGCCTGCCGCTGACGGTATTTCATCCGAAGGATACATGGAAGAAAACCACGTTTAACGATTATACGTTGCGGCCGTTGCTGGAGCAGGTGATCCGAGGAGGAAAACTTGTAGCGCAGATGCCGGATCTTGCGGCGATCTGTGAGTATGCGGAGCGGGAGAAGGAAAGTTTCTGGGACGAATATAAGCGTCCTGACAATCCTCATGTTTATAAAGTTGATTTGTCGCAGCAGTTATATGATATAAAAAATAAACTGATCGCGCAGATAAGGGAGAATCATGGCTAAGAAGATTACGCAGCAGGAAGCTGAAAAGCTGATCGCGGGGATCCGCGAGGCGTATGAGATCAAGATCCGCCAGCTGAACTATCGCCTGGAGGGGCTGACGGCAGAGAATCGAAGCCTGCGGGCGAGCCTGGCGGAGCTGAAAAGCAGGGAAGGGAAAGTAGGCAAGGCAATCGTGGCGGCGGAAGAAAAAGGCGAGGAGATCTTGCGCCTGTATCGGATGTCTGCCGAAACGGAATTGAATACGTTGCGGCTGTTTGCGGAAAAATGGAAACGGCTTGCGGGACAGATGGCGGGGGCGATCCCGGCATCGGAAGCGAAGAAGTACGCCGATTTTGCGGAGAATTTGTCGGCTTTGCTCGGCAAAGAGCGCGGAAGATTCGGAGTGTCGGACGCGAATGCGTCGGAACAAGAATCGTTTGATCCGAAAGCGGTGATTGAAAAGTATGTGGAAGGCGAGGAAGAGACGGGGTTCAACCTGGACGACGTAATCAATCCGAAGGGAGAACTGGATCTTGAAAAACTTTGCCGCAATCTCGGGCTTATGGATGACTGAGCCTGTTAAATAAATAAACAGGAAGAATTTATGGTATACGCAATTGTATTTTTACTTTTAGTTTTGCTGGATCAGGTCACGAAGGCGGCGGCATTTGCGCTGGTAGACGTGAATGAGCCGGTCAGATACTGGCTTGGAAAGGTGTTTGGAATAGACACATTGATCAACAAGGGAATGTCATTCGGGATCGGATCGGATACGCCGTGGGCATTGCCGTTGTTCATTGCATTGACGTCCGTGGCGATCGTAGTTTTGTTAGTATTTATTATCAAGCTGAACAAAAAGCGTCGTTTTTTGAAAACAGCGCTCGTGCTGATCATGGCGGGAGCCGCGGGAAATCTGATCGACCGTTGCATTCTGGGCGGAGTGCGGGATCTTATCTACATGGATTTCCGTTTTATAATCAACAGCAATTTTCTGTGTTTCAGCAACAATATAGCGGACATAGTCATTACAGTGGGTGCCGTGATGTTTGTTTTGGCGCTTTTGTTTGTGGATTCGGACGCGATTTTCCGTGCGCATAAAGATAAGAAGGAAGAAAAGCAGGAAGTGGAGACGGCGGCGGAAGATCTTGTAAAGCGAGCGGGTGGAACAGATAATGATCTGGGTGCAGTACCGCAGGAAAAAGAGAAGAATTCCGATAAAGACAATGGGTAGAGAATGCAGCATAGCGGCAAGAGAGCCGTGTGCGCGGTTGGATATTTTTTTGGCGCAGGAGCTGAAACTGACGCGGTCGGCGGCGAAGAAGCTGATCGAAGACGGGAACGTACTTGTAAACGGTGAGGCGGTAAAAGCGTCGCAGGCGGTCAATGCAGGAGACAGGGCGGATGTGATCATGCCTGAGCCTAAGGCGCTGGATCTTACGCCGCAGGATATTCCGATCGATATTGTTTATGAGGATGACGACATTGCGGTGATCAATAAGCCGCAGGGGCTTACGGTTCACGCAGGGAGCGGGAATCTGACGGGTACGCTCGTAAACGCGCTTTTGTATCGATTGAAAAGTCTGAGCACGATCAACGGGGTGATCCGTCCCGGGATTGTGCACAGGATCGATAAAGACACGTCGGGGCTGCTTGTTGTAGCGAAGAATGACGCCGCGCATTTATCGTTGTCGGCGCAGATCGCAGATAAAACTTGTTCGCGCGAATATCTTGCGCTTTGCGAGGGGATCGTCAAAGACGATTCGGGAAGGATCGAAACGTATATAGGCAGGCATCCGACGGATCGAATAAAGATGGCGGTCGTATCGGCGGAGAAAGGCAGGTATGCCGCCACGAATTATGAAGTTGTGAAAAGGTTTGTGAGGGGATACACATTGATGCGGTTTAAGCTGGAAACGGGCAGGACGCATCAGATACGTGT
>CATYEP010000016.1 GCA_958405585.1 uncultured Eubacteriales bacterium | reverse complement strand
GGTCTGGTTGGTTTTTTATCCGGGGGGTCCGCGAACCCACCGCGCCCCCCAGGACCGGCCGGGCAGAATAGGGGGCTTGGATATAATAATGCGGATTAAAAAGATAAGTATAGTGTTTTTTTTGGCATTGGCTGCGGGCCTGATGGCATGTTTGGCTGCGTGCAGCGGGGAAGCCCGTTTAGAAAAGCCGCAGTCGCTTCGAATAGAAGATGAGACGCTGCGTTGGGATGCGGTTGAGAATGCGGAGGGATATCTTGTAGAAGCGGACGGAAAGCAGTACGAAACACAATCCAATGCATTCAGTGTATTTACGATTGCGATTTATTCGCGCGAATATGAATTTCGTGTGCAGGCATACGGTGAGCTGCGCGGTGCGTATGATAATTCGGAGTGGTCGGAGACATTGACATACATTCCTCAAATAGCGGAAGAATGGGGTTTTCGGCTGACGCAGGATGGAAGCGGATATGAGGTAAGTGCCGTTGATGCCGAACAGATAAAGGGAAAACTCGTTATTCCTTCTTCTTATAATGGGATACCTTTTACGCGCATACTTCCGCAAGGTTTCATGGGGTGTAAAAATCTGACCGGAGTTCTGATCGCGGACAGTGTAAAGAGTATTGGGACAGAGGCTTTTGCTGAGTGCCGCTCTTTGGTTCGCGTCGGTTGTCCGCGAACAGCCGAAATAGGTAATTACGCTTTTGCGAATTGCGTATCCTTGCAGCATATTCTGCTGCCGCAGAATATAGAGACACTTCCACAGTCAGTATTGAATGGGTGCTCGTCGTTGAGCGAGCTGGATCTGCCGGAAGGTTTGAGGACAATATCACATTACGCGTTAGGGTTTTGTCCGTCATTGAAAGAAGTAAGAGTGCCTTCCACGGTAACGGAGATTTCTCCGTTATTTGTCAGCGGAAGTACGGGGATAGAATCGCTTACGGTAGCGGAAGGGAATACAATATACCGCAGTGAGAACAACTGCGTGATACGCATTGAAGACGATGAACTGGTAGCAGGGTGTTGTGAAAGCATCATTCCTGAATCCGTGAAATCGATCGGTGAATATGCGTTTGCGTATTGTAAAGATCTGACGGAAATTGTGATACCCGGCAACATTAAATCGGTTGGGAAGGCGGCGTTCACGGAGTGCGAAGATCTCCGCGCCGTTATCATAGAAGATGGAGTGGAAAAACTCGGCGAAGCGGATTCAGATTATGGTATTTTCTGCAATGCGGGCGTAGAAAGTATAGAAATATCTGCGTCGGTAAATTATATAGCGGGCGGGCTCACGGCGACGTGCAAATCGTTGAAGTCGCTGAAGGTAGACGAAGCAAATCCTACATACCGAAGTGAAGGCAACTGTATCATCGGCAGAGGAGATACAGGAGACGTATTGGTAGCGGGCTGTTCCGCGAGTGTTATTCCGCAGGGGGTAACACAGATCGGAAACTATGCTTTTTACGGTATTCCTGTAACGGAGATCCAAATTCCGGAAGGGGTAGAGACGATCGGAGAATATGCTTTTGCACAATCTTCGCTCTCAAGTGTAAAATTTCCGTCAACGCTGAAAAAGATCGGATTCGGGGCCTTTCGAAAATGCGGAAACCTTACATCTGTTGTATTTCCCGATGGATTGGAAGAAATAGGGTCGTGCGCATTTGATCAATGCGGGATGGCCTATCGCTCTATTGCGATTCCCAAGAATGTAAAAATTATAGGTTCGTCGGCATTTGATAATTGTATCGGGCTGACGGTGATCCTACCTGCAAGCGTGGAAAAGGTGGGGGCGGAAGCTTTTCGGGAAGCAGTCATTTACACCGATTCTCCGAAAGAAGTGCCTGCAGGCTGGTACCGGGGTGAGCCGGGACTTCCCGGTATTGGAGACAACCGTAAATGGCAAATGTACTGCAATGTTGTGTATGACTGCGCGTTTGGCTACGATGACGGAGTCCCTTATGTAAAGACATTTACTCTGAAAAAAGAAGAAGACGGGGTTCACCCGTCGAATGTGATGTTAGGGGCTATTGGCGGACAGATCATAGCGCCGCGGCGAGCCGGATATGTTTTTAAAGGATGGGCTTTGGAAGAAAACGGAGAAATTGTCTGCGGGGTGGAGGATCGCGTTCAAACGGTAGTATCCGGGGAAAAGTATTCTCTTCAGGTTACCTTGCAACTTAAGTTTCTGACGGAGACAAAACACGGTACGGTGTTGTATGCCGTGTGGGAAAAAGAATAGATTTGTATCTCTCTTTTTTAAAGGGGCTTTAGGAAGAAGCGCGGCTAAAATTGATGCCTTTTGCATGAATTAAGTTAAGGAAAAAGCGGCGCGTCGGAAATTTCCGACGCGCCGCTTTGCGCATGTTATAAAAAAGTTTTTTGAATTACTTGGACATACCTTCCTGTACGGCAACAGCGACAGCGACGGAAGCGCCGACCATCGGGTTGTTGCCCATACCGATCAGACCCATCATTTCGACGTGTGCAGGAACGGAAGAAGAGCCTGCGAATTGAGCGTCGGAATGCATACGGCCCATGGTATCGGTCATGCCGTAGCTTGCAGGGCCGGCTGCCATGTTATCGGGGTGCAGAGTTCTGCCCGTGCCGCCGCCCGAGGCAACGGAGAAATATTTCTTGCCGTTTTCGACAGCCCATTTTTTATAGGTACCTGCAACGGGATGCTGGAATCTTGTCGGGTTGGTGGAGTTACCGGTGATGGAAACGTCGACTTTTTCCATGATCATGATTGCAACGCCTTCGTTGACGTCGTCGGTACCGTAGCAACGGACTTTGGCGCGTTCGCCGTCGGAATAAGGGGTTTCCTTAACGATGGTAACTTTGCCGGTATAGTAATCATATTTTGTCTGAACGTAGGTAAATCCGTTGATGCGCGAAATGATATATGCCGCGTCTTTGCCGAGGCCGTTCAGGATAACGCGCAGGGGATTTTTACGGACTTTGTTTGCGTTTTTGGCGATACCGATCGCGCCTTCCGCAGCGGCGAAAGATTCGTGTCCGGCGAGGAAGCAGAAGCATTCGGTTTCTTCGCGCAGGAGCATAGCGGCGAGGTTGCCGTGGCCGATACCGACTTTACGCTGGTCGGCAACGGAGCCGGGGATGCAGAACGCCTGCAGACCTTCGCCGATGGCTTCTGCTGCGTCAGCAGCTTTTTTGCAGCCTTTTTTGATGGCGATTGCCGCGCCGAGGGTGTAAGCCCAGCCCGCATTTTCGAAAGCGATGGGCTGAACGCTCTTGACGATATCGTAAGCGTCGAAGCCTTTTTCGTTGCAGATGCGCTTTGCGTCTTCAAAATCCTTGATGCCGTACTTGTCCATTACGGGCTGGATCTGTTTAATTCTTCTCTCGTAACCTTCAAACGTGATACTCATAATTGCGCACCTCCTTACTGTTTACGGGGATCGATGTATTTGACCGCCCCGTCGGCTTCGGTGAATCTGCCGTAATGGCCCTGCGCTTTTTTGAGCGCTTCGTTTGCGTCCATGCCGCTCTTGACGAAATCCATCATTTTACCGAAATTGACGAATTCGTAACCGATCACCTCGTTGTTCTTGTCGAGAGCCATGCGAGTGACATAGCCGTCGGTCATTTCGAGATAGCGTACGCCCTTTTCGGCAGTGGAATACATGGTACCGATCTGGGAACGGTTGCCTTTGCCGAGGTCTTCCAGGCCTGCGCCGATGACGAGACCGTCGTCGGAGAATGCGGACTGGCTTCTTCCGTAAACGATCTGCAGGAAGAGTTCGCGCATAGCGGTATTGATCGCGTCGCAGACAAGGTCTGTGTTGAGCGCTTCGAGGAGGGTCTTCTTGGGCAGGATCTCAGCCGCCATAGCAGCGGAGTGAGTCATGCCGGAGCATCCGATCGTTTCGACGAGTGCTTCCTGAATGATGCCCTGTTTGATGTTGAGCGTGAGTTTGCAGGTACCCTGCTGCGGAGCACACCAGCCTACGCCGTGGGTAAGTCCGGAAATGTCTTTGATCTCTTTTGCCTGAACCCATTTTCCTTCTTCGGGGATGGGAGCGGGGCCGTGATTGGGGCCTTTGGCAACGCAAATCATTTCTTCAACTTCGCGAGAATATTGCATTTTACTTCCTCCGATATAAATTTTACATGATTGATTTCGGTTTTAACCGTCATAGATTATACCACAAACGGTAAAAATTATCAATTCTTTCGGGGGAAGTAAAAAGGCGGGAATAAAAATTTTTTTGGGAAAACGGTTAAAAAGGCGGTCAGTTGTTTACAAATTTATCGGAATATGTTAAAATAAGCCATACGAAAATACAGATAAAAAAACGGAGAATCGGACATGTCAAGGAATGTAATGGACACTCTCAGGGAGAGAGGATTTATCAAACAGACGGTTTACGAAGAAGATCTTTACAAAATGTTGGGCAGTGAAAGCGTACCGTTTTATATAGGCTTTGACCCGACGGCGAATTCTTTGCATGTCGGGCATTTCATGCAGCTGATCGCTATGAAGCACATGCAGATGGCGGGACACAAGCCGATCGTTCTGATCGGCGGCGGAACGGGCATGATCGGCGATCCGTCGGGCAGGACGGACATGCGTTCGATGATGACGCGCGAGACGGTGGATTACCATTGCGAATGTTTCCGCAAACAGATGTCGCGGTTTATTGACTTCGGCGGCGAGAACGGTGCCGTCATGGTCAACAATGCGGACTGGCTGGCGAATCTGAATTACATTGATTTTCTGCGCGAGATCGGGGTACATTTTTCCGTCAATAAAATGCTGACGGCGGAATGTTTCAAATCCCGTTATGAACGCGGGCTTTCTTTCCTGGAATTCAACTATATGCTGATGCAGGCGTATGATTTTCTGGTATTGTACCGCAAATACGGCTGCCGTCTGGAATTGGGCGGCGACGACCAGTGGAGCAATATCCTGGCGGGTGCGGATCTGATCCGCCGCAAGGAACAGCAGCCTGCTTTTGCGATGACGTTTACGCTTTTAACGACGTCGGACGGGCGCAAAATGGGCAAGACGGCGAAAGGAGCTGTCTGGTTGGACGAGAACAAGACGAGCCCTTACGAATTTTATCAGTACTGGCGCAACACGGACGACGCGGACGTGGAAAAGTGCCTGAAACTTCTCACATTCCTGCCGCTCGAACAGATCGCGGAGCTGTGTGCGCATAAGGACGAGCGGATCAACGCGGCAAAGGAAACGCTTGCGTACGAGCTGACCAAAATGGTGCACGGGGAAGAGAAAGCCAACGACGCGCAGGCAAAAGCGAAGGCGGCGTTCGGCGGCGATTCGGAGAATATGCCGCAGGCGGACATTCCTGCGGATACGGCGACGGTGGCGGACGTGCTCGTGGCGGCAAATGCGGCGAAATCCAAGAGCGAAGCGCGGCGGCTGATCGAAGGCGGCGGCGTGAAGATCGATGACGACAAGATCGAGGATGTAAACGCGGAGATCCCTGCGCAGGCGAGGGCAAAGGGCGAATTTGTATTGCATAAGGGCAAGAAAGTCCATATAAAGATACGGCTTCAATGAGTTATCTTAGCGTTTATTCGCCTTGCACATATGAAAAGGTGATCGAGAGATCGAGGTTTATTGCAAATTGCGCGCATGCGGAATCGGAAGAGGAAGCGCGCGCATTTGTTTCAAAGATCCGTTCGGAACATTCTCTTGCGACGCACAACTGTTTTGCGTTTATTGCGGACAGGAACGGGAATCTGATGCGGTTTTCGGATGACGGAGAGCCGCAGGGCACGGCGGGTATGCCGATGCTGGAAGTTCTGAAAAATAAAAAACTGTACCAGACGGTTACGGTCGTGACGCGTTATTTCGGCGGTATCAAGCTGGGGGCGGGCGGACTGGTGCGCGCCTATTCGGGCACGGTTTCCGAGGCGCTTTTGCAGGCGGACATCCGCGAATACACGCCCTGCCGTGAACTTTTTCTTACGGTCGCGTACGAAAATCTGGATGCACTGAAAAAGTTTTTGGCTTCGCACGAGTGCACGGTCAAGGATACGTCCTATGCGGAGAGCGTCAGGGTATCCGTTGCCGTAAAAGCGGAGTCGGAAGCGGGATTTACGGGCAGCTTGCACGATTATATGGCGGGGCGCGTAAAGACGGAACAAGGACAGGAATTTTTGTTTCCTTTTCTCGTTGCCGCAAAAGGGGAGTGAAGAGAATGATCGTCCGTTGCTATAAATGCGGGAAAGAATTTTCCGTGCGCGAAGGCGCCCGTTCGGATATTTGCCCCGCGTGCATGTCATTTATCGACGTAAAAAAGGCGCTGGTGAAAATGCGCGGCGAAACGACGCTTTCAAAACAGCAGCCGGAAAGATCGGAAGAACTTTGCGCGGCGGACAACGATCCGAAAACGAAAACGGCTCGGACTGCCGTCGATATTTACGGCAAGACGGAGCAAAACAAGCGGGGTATTTCTGCCGTAAGGGAAAGATCTGAAAGAACGGAAAAAGGTGCGGTAGAAAAAGAAATTTCGGTGAATGCGTGCAATACGGCTTCGGAGCGGAAACTGACCGCGCGCATTTTACCCGTCGAAATAAAAGGGCGCGGACAGGAAAAAACAAGCGTAAAACCCGAAAAAGAGAAGGTTTTTGCGGTTTGCGAAACAACGGATGTACAGAAAGGAAAGACGGAAAGCACGGAAACAGATTTTTGCGGGTTAGAGTGCGCCGACGCGAAAAAAGAGGCGACGTATGAAGAACGTTTGTCTCAGGCGGAAATAAGTTTGCGGGAGAACCGTTTTTCGGAAGCGCGGAAAGCGTTTGAAGCGTGCCTGAAAGAAAGGGACGATTGGCGGGCGGAGTTCGGGATCGTATTATCGGCCACGCGCGGGCTGTACGATCTGTCTCTCTATTCCGAAGTTTCGGAGCATGCGTCGCGCGCATTGGATGAGATGCCGCAAGAGGCAAAAGAAAAGCTCGGCGAACATTATGTTCCGCAATTACAGCGGATGCGGGAGGAAACGAAAAGAGCGCTGGATGCGCTCAAAGAAAGTCGGGCGGAGGAAGAGACGGATAAAACAAAGAGAAAGAGTGCTTTGATTTTTCCGTTTGCCGTGATCGTGATCATCACTGTGTTTTTCGGTAACATTGTGATCAACGAAGAATTCGGAAGCCTGGAAGTGGTGTTTTCCGTATACGGCCCGATTTTGATTTTTCTGGTGGCGGCGGCTGTTTTTGTGGTCGTCGCGTATGCGGTAAAACAGTCCAAAGCCGCAAAGAAGCGTGAAAGCGAACTTTGCAAAATGTGGCAAAAACGGGAAGAGGAATGCAAACGGCTGCAAAACAATTTATTCGTGATCAACTATCTGTGCGGTCGGTTGCAGAAATGATGTACATAGGATCGGAATTTTCGATCGCTTCAATTTGAATTATCCGAATTATAAATTATTTACAAACGAAGGATATTGTGATATAATAATAAAAAATAGCGAAAGCGGCCTGCATTCGCGGTAAAAAGAAGGGTACGGATATGAAATTCATCAAGGCGGAAAAACTGAAAGAGAAACCTGCCGATCAGGGTAAACTCGGGTTCGGAAAGATTTTTACGGATTATATGATGACCATGCGTTATAAGAACGGCGCATGGCAGGAACCGCAGATCGAGCCTTACGGCCCGGTGGAATTTGACCTCGCGACGACGGTATTCCATTATGCGCAGGGTATTTTCGAGGGCTTGAAGGCTTTCAAAAACGAAAAGGGAGAGATCCGCGTATTCCGTCCGGAAGAAAATTTCAAGCGCATGAACCGTTCGGCGGAGCGTATGTGCATACCGCAGATCGATGAAAAACTTGTTCTGAACGGGCTGTTCGAACTTTTAAAGATCGAGCGCGACTGGATCCCGACGGCTCCGGGAACGGCACTGTACATTCGTCCGAGCATTATTGCGACCAATGTGGCGCTGGGCGTGCATTCCAGTTCGGAATATCTGTTCTTTATCATTCTTTCGCCTGTGGGCAGCTATTACGCGCACGGGCTTGCGCCTACGCGCCTTCTTGTAGAAGACTACTATACGCGCGCGACGGTCGGCGGAACGGGCGAAGCGAAATGTATCGCGAACTATGCTGTCAGCCTGAAAGCAGGGGAAGAAGCGGAAAAGAAGGGCTTCGACCAGGTGCTTTGGCTGGATGCAAACGAAAAGAAATATGTCGAAGAAGTCGGCTCGATGAATATGTTTTTTGTGATCGACGGGGAAGTGGTCACGCCGGAGTTGGTGGGATCTATTCTGCCGGGGATCACGCGCAAGAGCAGCATCGAACTTTTGCGTGCGCACGGATATAAAGTGAGCGAGCGCCGCGTATCCATTGACGAAGTGATCGAGGCGCAGAAAAACGGAAAATTGAACGAAGCGTTCGGTACGGGTACGGCGGCGGTGATCTCGCCGGTCGGGATGATGGAGTACAAGGGTGCGGATTATACGGTCAACGGCGGTGAAATGGGCAAGATCACGAAATGGCTGTACGATACGATCACGGGCATTCAGACTGGGCGGCTGGAAGACAAATACGGTTGGGTCGTGAAACTGTGATGTTTGAGAAATTTTTCAAGAAAAAGCCCAACGAAAAAGCGATCCGCAAATTCTGGAAAGACTTTGAAGCGCGGTCGGATCTGTATATGAATATTCTGGAGAACGAGACAGAAGACGGGGATGATTATCTTTGGATGATGTCTTTGATCAGGACGTCGTTGAAGCCCTGTGTTCTGGATACGACGGTCGGCTGTGATTTTCGTTTTGATCGGAACCGTGATCCTATGCGGTTTGTGTTTTTACACATGAACGACGCTTATTTGCGGGCTGTGGGCGAAAAGATGAAGGAGTTTTATCCGCAGTCGCTGGCGGGAAAAATTGAATTTGCCGTCGAAGAATAGCGGCAGCGGGCGAGTCTTGTTTCCGCACCTGTTTTCAGGTGCGGAAATTTTAAAATTTACAGAAAAACGGGGGTACGTATGTCGCAAATAACGGTGATCACGCCGCAAGTCAAGGACAAAGAACGGGTCAACGTATACGTGGACGGGAGATTTTATTGCGGGATGCGCCTGGAGACAGTGATGGCGAGCCGATTGAAAGTGGGCGACGAGATCGCGCCGGAAAAGTTGGATGAGATCCAGGAAGAAAACGAGCGTGCGCAGGCGTTGGACAAGGCGATGACACATTTGTCAGCGACGATGAAGACGGAAAAGCAGATGCGTGATTTTCTGAAGAAAAAGGGGTATGTTGACAGCGTCTGTGATTATGTTTTGGAAAAACTCAGGGAATATCATTTTGTGGACGATGAGCAGTATTGTGCGCAATATGCTGAGTCTGTAAGCAAAAATATGGGGGCGCGGCGCATTGCAATGGAGCTGAAACAGCGCGGAGCAGACGAAGCCGCCATTGAACAGGCGTTGAACGGATTGGCGGGGCAGCCGGAAGCGGCAAAGCACGTAGCGGAAAAATATATGCGCGGCCGCGAATTTACGAAAGAAAACCTTTCAAAAACATTTCGGTACCTGATGGGCAGAGGTTTCGATTATGAAACCGCGAAAGATGCGCTCGCTTCTTTGGGGGCGGATACGGACGAAGAATAGCGGACGAGGAACGGATTAAGAATAAAGGGGAGCAGAATGCAGAACGTATTGACATGTGCGCAGATGCGCGCGGCGGATAAATATACGATCGGGACGATGGGTGTTCCTGCGCGGGAGCTGATGGAACGCGCTGGCAGGGCGATCGCCGAAGAAGTGCGTACGCTTTTGGAAGCGTCGGGAGGTCGGCGCGTGCTGGCTGTCTGCGGGGGCGGCAACAACGGCGGAGACGGCTGGTGTGCGGCGCGCCTGCTTTCGGATTGGGGGTATGAAACGGCGGTTTACACACTGACGGATAAACTTTCGGCAGACTGTGCCGTGCAGAGAGAATTATACGGCGGTAAAGTATATGCGCAGTTTCCCGAAGATACATTCGATGTCCTGATCGATGCCGTATTCGGCACGGGATTTCACGGCGAGCCCGAAGGTATATTTGCGGATGCGATCGAGCGGATGAACAAAAGCGGTGTAAAAATTGTTTCCGCCGATATTCCGAGCGGGTTAAACGGCGATACGGGCACATATTTTTCCTGTGTACAGGCTGCGGTCACCGTTACGATCGGAGAACTGAAGGGCGGACTTTTGCTTTCGAACGGGCCGGACGTATGCGGAAAAATTGTGCGTAAGGATATTGGAATCCGACTTCCGGAACGAGCGGCGGCAGGCAGGAGCGAAGCGGAAGATTTTGTAAAAATTTTCCCGCCCCGCAAAAAAAATACCAACAAGGGAAGTTTCGGAAAGGCGGTCATATTGGCGGGCAGCCTTGCGTATACGGGTGCGCCTCTTCTTTCGGCGGGGGCTGCGCTTCGCTGCGGTTGCGGTTATACGCAGCTTGCTGTGCCTCAAGAACTTTTCGGATATTATGTAGGGAAATTCCCTGAAGTGATTTTGACGGGCGCTCCTTCCGAAAACGGTTATCTCCGCCCGGATGAAGATTTTCTGCGCGGACTGATGCGCGGGGCGGACTGTATCGCGGTCGGAATGGGATGCGGTGTATCGAAAGAGTTGCATGAGGTTCTCGCATTTTTGCTGAGCGAGTATCGCGGGACGCTGGTGATCGATGCGGACGCGATCAATACCTTGGCGGAATACGGAGCGGATATTCTGCGCGAAAAAAGTTGCCGCGTGATCATGACGCCGCATCCGAAGGAGTTTTCGCGTGTGAGCGGCAGGGAAATGAGTGAAGTCCTGACGGAAGGAGCGGTGCTTGCGAAGCAGTTTGCGGCGGAATACGGGGTCGTCTTGTTGCTGAAAGGGCATACGAGCGTGATCACAAACGGAAAATTTTCGGTCTTCAATACGGAAGGTACGTCTGCATTGGCGAAAGGCGGGAGCGGCGACGTTTTGTCGGGGATCATAGCTTCGCTGGCGGCGCGCGGCGTGAACGCAATGGATGCCGCATCGTGCGGTGCGTTTCTGTTGGGCAGGGCAGGAATCCTGGCACAAAGGCGGCTTGGGGAATATTCCGTAACTCCGGGAGATGTGATCTGCGAATTACCTGCGGCAATTTTGTCTTTGCGAGAATTTTAAAAACAGAGCGGTATAAATGCAACCGGAGCTGTCAATACTAATTTCGGGAAACATGACCGAACGGGTTCAGCGTTTTCTTACATATACTGTAAGGGGAGTGTTTTCCGAAAGAGAAAGAGCGAGGTTGCAACAAATTATGGATATCAAGAGAGGGGAACTGTATTACGCCGATTTAAGTCCCGTAGTAGGCAGCGAACAGGGCGGCGTGCGTCCCGTGCTGGTGGTGCAGAACGATGTCGGGAACAAATACTCTCCCACGGTCATAGCGGCGGCGGTCACGAGCAAACTGACCAAGGCGAAACTTCCCACGCACATCGAAATTGCGGGCAGGTCTTACGGACTGCAGCGCGATTCCGTTATTTTGCTCGAGCAGATCCGCACACTGGATAAACGCCGTCTGAAAGAGCGCATCGGCGCTCTGCCCGATTCGACCATGCGCCGTGTGGACGGCGCTTTGCTCATCAGTTTGGGCTGTGCCGAACCTCATTCGGCTGCTAATTGAACAGCGGTATATTTGGCGCGGGCGCGCGGCTTTTCGGCCGCGCGCCTTTTATGATCTGAACGGAAACAAGGCTCCGCTAAACCGTTTTTTATTTAGTAGCAAATAGCGAAACGTTTACATAAAAAGTGAACGTTTCGCTCATTTTTTGAAAAAAAACGCAAATTTTTTTTGCGCATCTATTGATTTTTTTTATAATTTTCATTATAATGTTTATGACTGTGAAAAAAATGAAAAACAGAGGTCTGCTATGAAAAACGGTTTCAAGGACAAAATTATTGACGGTAAAACGGCGCTTGGTATCGAGTTTGGTTCGACGCGCATCAAAGCCGTGCTGGTGGATGATGAAAATCATCCGATCGCATCGGGAGGACACGAATGGGAAAACCGTTTTGAAAACGGGATCTGGACATACACACTGGATGACGTTTGGGGGGGATTGCGGCATTGTTATGCGGAGCTGGCTGCGGACGTAAAGGAAAAATACGGCGTCACGCTTACGAAGATCGGAGCGATCGGGATCTCGGCGATGATGCACGGTTACATGGTGTTTGACAAAGAGGGAGAGCTTCTTGTGCCGTTCCGTACATGGCGCAACAACAATGCGGCGCCTGCGGCGGAAAAACTTTCAACGTTGTTCGGGTATCATATTCCGGCGCGTTGGTCGGCGGCGCATCTGTATCAGGCGATCCTGAACAAAGAAGAGCATATTTCGAAAATCGATTTTCAGACAACGCTGGAAGGGTATGTGCACTGGAGACTGACGGGGCGCAAGGTGATCGGGGTCGGAGAAGCATCGGGAATGTTCCCGATCGATTCAAAAACACGCGATTACAATGCGCAGATGCAGGCAAAATTCGACGCTTTGCTTGCGGAGAACGGTTTGCCGTTCAAACTTCGCGATATTTTCCCGAAAGTACTTGTAGCGGGAGAGGACGCAGGGAAACTTACGGAAGAGGGCGCGAAACTTCTTGATCCGTCGGGGAATTTGGAAGCGGGGATCCCGCTGTGTCCGCCGGAAGGAGATGCGGGGACGGGCATGGTTGCGACGAACGCCGTAAAGCCTCGGACGGGCAATGTGTCTGCGGGTACGTCGGTGTTTGCGATGATCGTGCTGGAAAAAGAACTTTCCAGACCTTATGACGAGATCGATCTTGTTACGACACCGGTGGGTGATCCGGTCGGAATGGTGCATTGCAACAACTGTACATCTGATCTGAACGCATGGGTGAATCTGTTTGGTGAGTTTGCAAAACTGGCAGGGATCAGTATTGAAAAGCCTGCTCTTTACGATATGCTTTATTTCCATTCGGAAAAGGGAGATAAGGACTGCGGCGGACTGTTGGCGTATAATTATGTTTCCAACGAACATATTACGAAGGTATCGGAAGGAAGACCGATGTTTGTGCGCACGTCGGAGAGCAAATTTGATCTTGCGAACTTTATGCGCGCGCATTTGTATGCGTCGTTGGGAGCACTCAAAACGGGCTGCGACATTATGCTGAAAAAAGAAGGGGTGCGTCTGGACGCGATCACGGGCCACGGCGGGCTGTTTAAGACGGAGCGCGTGGGACAAAGTTACCTTGCGGCGGCGATCGGTGCGCCCGTTACGGTTATGAAGACGGCGGGCGAAGGCGGGGCCTGGGGCATTGCGATCCTTGCAAATTACCTTATCACGAAACATGAAGGGGAGAGTCTGGAAGATTATCTCGATAAGCGCGTGTTTGCGGGGCAGAAAGGCGTAACGCTGGCTCCCGACCCGGCGGATGTGGAAGGGTTTGAGACTTTTGCAAAGCGTTATGCAGACGGGCTTCCGATCGTTAGGGAAGCGGTCAAATGCATGAAAGAATAAAAATATACGCGATATCCGCTATTGGGGATAAAAAGGAATCGGAGGAAAAGTGATATGTTAGAGAAGTTAAAAGAGAAAGTTTTACAGGCGAATCTGGATCTGGTAAAGCATAAACTTGTATTGTTTACATGGGGCAATGTCAGCGAGATCGACCGTGAAAGCGGGCTTGTGGTGATCAAACCGAGCGGTGTTTCGTATGAAAACATGACGGCGGATGACATGGTGGTCGTGGATCTGAACGGAAAGGTCGTGGACGGAAAGTTGCGTCCTTCGAGCGATACTCCGACCCACTTGGAATTTTATAAAGCGTTTCCCGATGTGGGCGGTGTGACGCATACGCATTCGACGTTTGCAACCAGCTGGGCGCAGGCAGGAAGGGATATTCCTTTTTATGGAACGACGCATGCGGATTATTTTTACGGCGATATACCGTGCGCGCGTTCTTTGACGCAGGCGGAGATCGAAGGCGAATATGAAAAGAATACGGGCTTGGTGATCATTGAGCGTTTTACGAAAGATCATATCAAACCGCTGGAAGTTCCGGGTGTTCTGATCAAGAGCCACGGCGTGTTTGCGTTCGGAAAGGATTCGGACGCTTCCGTTTACAATGCAACGGTTATAGAGGAAGTTGCTAAAATGGCATTCATTACCGAAAGTGTCAATCCGAAAGTGCAGCGTGCGGACAAGTTTATGATGGACAAGCACTATCTGCGTAAGCACGGCAAAAATGCGTATTACGGACAAAAATAAGGTGTTAAACTGCCGTGTGCGGCGCGGAGACATGTGTTGTTGCAGGCATTTTGCGTATACGTTGGCTTAAAATTCTGACGATAGCGGCAATGTGTGACGAGTTTCTGTATTTTAAGAATTCGCGCAAAAAGCGTTTTCGGGAGTCGCGGCGGTTTTGGACGAAGATATAAATTAATTTATCAAAAATTTGCGAGGTATATAAAAATGAAAGAGAAGGTCGTTTATTGGATCACTGGATCGCAGACGCTTTACGGAGCGGATGTGTTGGAGCATGTGGCACAGCACAGTGAAGAAATGGCGAATTATGTCGACAAAAAAATGCCGGTTACGGTAAAATATCTGACGACGTGCAAGAGTTCGGATGAGATTGTGGCGGCGGTGAAGAAGGTGAATGCAGACGATGACTGCATCGGTATCATCACGTGGTGTCATACGTTTTCTCCCGCGAAGATGTGGATTCGCGGTCTGAACATGCTGCAGAAACCGATGTGTCATTTTGCGACGCAATACAACGAAAAGTTGCCGTACGGCACGATCGACATGGATTTCATGAATGAAAACCAGGCGGCGCACGGCGACAGAGAGTTTGGATATATCGTATCGCGTCTGCGCATGGATAATAAAGTGATCGTCGGGTATTATAAAGACGAAGAAGCATTGAAACAGTTGGCGGCGTGGTGCCGTGCGGCGGCTGGATTTGCTTTTTCGAAGACCTTGAAAGTTTGCCGTTTTTCGGACAATATGCGCGATGTTGCGGTGACGGAAGGCGATAAAGTGGAAGCGCACATTAAGTTCGGCTGGCAGGTGGACTATTATCCGATCGGGGATCTGGTGGAATATATTGAAAAAGTAACGGAAAAAGAAGTCGATGCCCTGATGGCGGAATATGAAAAGAAGTATGTCATGAAAACAGATCGTATCGATGTCGTCCGCGAGCAGGCGAAGTATGAAATTGCGATCGAGAAATTCTGCAAGGAAAAGGGCGGATATATCGGCGTTGTGGATCATTTCGGAGCATTGCACGGACTGAACCAGTTGCCGGGCATTGCGATCCAGGATCTGCAGAGCAAGGGGTACGGTTTCGGCGCGGAAGGCGACTGGAAAGTCGCTGCGATGGGCGCGATCATGCAGTACATGGCAGACCAGAAAGGCACGGGGCTGATGGAAGACTATACCTATGACTTTGCGGATGAACTTGTTTTGGGAGCGCATATGCTGGAAGTTTCGCCGCAGTTTGCGGGTACGAAGCCGGAGATCCAGGTGCATCCTTTGGGAATCGGCGGAAAATCGGATCCGGCTCGCCTTGTATTTGAAGGGATCCAGTCTCCCGAGGCAGTTGCAGTATCCATGGTCGATATGGGAGACCGCATGCGGCTGATCATTCAGAAGATCGAACTGGTCAAATGGCCGCATCATATGCCGAATCTGCCGGTTGGCGGGCTGATGTGGAAGATCAAACCCGACTTCAAAACAGGCGTTGCGGCGTGGATCTATGCAGGCGGCGCGCATCATACGGTCGTATCGTCCGAGCTTTCTGTGCAGGATATGGTCGATATGGCGGATATGTGGGGTATAGAATCGGTCGTTATCGACGAGAATACAAAGATCGAGCAGTTCAAAAAAGACCTGCAGTGGTCGGATGTCGTATGGCAGAACCGGAGAAAATAATACTCCGTCAAAAGGTTTGGACGGCATAGCGTTTTTGCAAGAAAAGGGACAAAGTTCGGATAGGAACGGCGTCCCTTTTTTAATAAGGTGATCAAAGGATCGTGTGCTTTTAAATTTTCGTTCGAAAACAGTTCATGCAGTTCTGAAATAGCCCGAAAGATTTATCGGGAAAACTTTTTTGCGGAAGGTTCGGATGCGTTCGAGGAAAAGCGTAAAAAATCTGGCGGAATGGAATATTCTGTCTGCAAAGAAAAAACTTTGCAAGGTGCGGTTTTCTGTATTATAATGAAATAGAATCGTCGTGAAAGCATGACAGGCGGCGGAAAAGGAGAAAGGGTTTTGCTTTACAAAAAATATGAATTCGGCGATACGGCAGTGTATTACGTCCAGACGGATTGGGGGATCGGGCTGAGCCTCTATCCTGCCAATGTGGAGATTGAGGATGCGGATTCGCTTTGCTGTGACAGTATGGTGCAGGTATCGCTGCGGGGCGATTACAATCTTGCGGATTATACGCAAGGCGTAACAATGCGGAATCGTTCCAGCGTGATTCTGCAGATCGTTTCGCAGAAAAAAGAGGGGAACAAAGTGGAGACGTCTCTTTCGGACGGAAAGGGAAACGAGTATCTGCACGTGCTCGACTTTGATAAGAATACGGGTGTTTTTACGGTTTGGACGGAGTATACAAACCATACGAAGAAGGTGCAGATCCTGGAGAGTCTGCAAAGTTTTTCGGTGAGCGGTATTTATCGGGTTTCGTCGGAAAAGATAACGGACGCAGGGCTGAAATTGGTGCGAATGACGAGTGCGTGGAGCCGTGAATGTCGATTAAAGACAGACGAATTCTGTAGTCTGGGGCTGGATATGAGCTGGGCGCGTTACGGGGTGAAGTGTGAGCGGTTCGGAGAGATCGGTTCCATGCCGAATCGCGGATATTTCCCTTTTGCGGCGATCACGGACGAAAAGAGCGGATTTATTCTGGCGGCTATGCTGGAATCGCCTTACAGCTGGCAGATGGAAGTGTATAAAGAAAAAGAGACTTCGGCGCTTTCGGGCGGTGCGGCTGATTATGAGTTCGGGCATTGGTTTAAAAAGATAGCGCCGGGGGGAAGTTATCGGACAGATTGTGCTTTTTTGCGCGTAAGATACGGAACGGTAAATGATGTCTGCAATGATTTTGTTCGTTTTCAGGATGCAAGACTATCCGTTCCGAAGAGTGAAGAAGATATGCCTGTACTGTTCAATGAATATTGTACGACATGGGGTGTGCCGAAAAGAATATAACGGAGATTTTAGAGAGTATTCGCGGCATACCGTTCGGGTATTTTGTGATCGATGCGGGATGGTACAAGCCTGAAAAATGCGGTTGGTGCAATGCTACCGGCGACTGGGTACAGAACAGGCATTTATTTCCGAACGGCATTTCCGAGACGGTGCGCAAGATCCGTGAGCAGGGTATGCAGGCAGGGATATGGTTTGAATTTGAAGTGGCGGGGCGCGACAGTGAGGCGTTCCGTAAAAAGGATATGCTTCTCAAACGGGACGGCAATATTCTTACGACAAAAAACAGACGCTTTTTTGATTTGCGAAAAAAGGAAGTTCAGGATTATCTGAAAGAGAAAGTCTGCGATTTTTTACGCGAAAATGGATTTACGTATATTAAAATTGATTACAACGATACATACGGAATGGGCTGTGACGGGGCGGAAAGCCTGGGAGAGGGCGGAAGAGCAGTAGCGGAAGAGAGTCTTCGGTTTTTAGAGCGGTTAAAGGAAAGTGTTCCCGATATTGTAATTGAAAATTGTTCTTCGGGCGGAAGCAGAATCGAACCGAAGCGGATGCGAGAAGTTTCGATGTGCAGTTTTTCGGACGCGCACGAGAGTAAAGAGATACCGATCGTAGCGGCGAATGTTTCGAGGGTGATTCCGGCGCGGCAGAGTCAGATCTGGGCGGTCATCCGAGAAAATGATACGATCGATCGGATCGTCTGGTCGATGACTTCGGCGATGTTCGGGCGGATCTGCGTTTCGGGTGATGTTCATAAGATCAATTCGGCGCAGAAGGCGAAGGTCAAAGAAGGGATAGAATTTTATAATGCCGTAAAGGATGTGATCCGTTTTGGGGATATAGCGGAAACGGAGTGCAGTATAACCTATTTCCGTGAACCGCAGGGGTGTCAGATCTACAAGAAAGTATCCAGAGATCTGAACAGAATGTTGATACTGGCGCATTTTTTTGAAAGACCTTATAATTTGTGTGAATCGGATGTAGGCGGTTACAAGCTGGCGGCGGCATATACGTCGTTGGATTTTGACGTTAACAACGGCAGGCTTCGGTTGCGTCCGACGGGCGAGTATCAGAGCGGAGCATTTTTATTTGAACGTATTTAAGAAAGGATGAAACAGGGAGGAAAGGAATGCAGGCAGTTGATTTTAAACAGGTAAAGATACTGGACGGATTTTTCGGCAGGTTGCAGGAACTG
Organism: uncultured Eubacteriales bacterium; assembly: GCA_958405585.1. Classification (GTDB taxonomy): domain Bacteria; phylum Bacillota; class Clostridia; order Christensenellales; family Borkfalkiaceae; genus Borkfalkia. Next base: position 1,737 of record CATYEP010000016.1, on the reverse strand, counting down.
AATGAATGTGTATCCGTTTACAATGTGTATAAGCGGTTTAAAGAAACGGGAAGGTTTGCGGCGTTGAAATGTGTTCGCGATGATGCGCATAAACCGCATATTTTTTGGGATTCGGATGTTGCGAAATGGTTGGAGAGTGCGGCATACATTCTGGCGAAGAAACAGGATAAAAAGTTGAAAGAGCTGGCGGATGAAGCGATTGCCGATATTTGTGCGAATCAGAGAGCGGAAGGATATTTCAACAGCTATTTTCAGGTATATGAGCCGGAAAATATTTTTAAAAAGCGTACAGAACACGAGTTGTATTGTGCGGGGCATCTGATCGAAGCGGCGGTTGCGCTGCATGAATCGGGGGCAGACGACAGGCTTTATATAGCCATGCAAAAATACGCGGATTATATTTACGAGCGGTTTTATGTCAAAAAAGATACGGCGTTTTACACATGCGGACATCCTGAAATCGAGCTGGCGCTTGTAAAACTGTACTTATCGACGGGAAAGAAGAAATATCTGGATTTGTCCGATTATTTTGTGGAAGAACGCGGAAAACATGACGAAGAGTCGTATGCTTTCACATATCCGCCGTACCATCAGGATCATGCGCCGGTCAGGGAACAGAAAACGGCAGAGGGGCATGCGGTGCGCGCATTGTATCTTTATTCGGCCATGGCGGATCTTGCGCATATCAAGGGCGATGCGTCTATGGCGGAGACATGCGAAACGCTGTTTCGGGATATAACGCAGAAAAAAATGTATATAACGGGCGGAACGGGTTCGACCTATCATGGGGAAGCGTTCACGTTTGCGTATGACCTGCCGAATTTTTATGCGTACAGCGAAACGTGTTCGGCGATCGCCCTGGCATTTTTCTGTGCGCGGTTGGCGAAGCTGAATAACAAAGCGGAATACCACGCGGTATTTGAACGGGTGCTGTATAATAATATTCTGGCGGGGGAGAGTAAAGACGGAAAGGGATTTTTCTATGTGAATCCGCTGGAAATGCATGAAAACATCGTGGATTTTAACAATAGTCTGAAAACAAAGTTGTTTTGTCCTTTGCCCGAGCGTGTGGAGGTGTTTGATTGTTCCTGCTGTCCGCCGAATGTTACGCGGTTTATAGAGAGTATCGGGAATTATATTTACGGCATTCAGGACGGCGCTATACTGGTGAACCAATATATTTCCTCTGAAACGGAGATCGGCGGGGCAAGGATCCGCATAGAGTCGGCTATGCCTTATGACGGGAAAGTAACGGTTCTGGTGAAAGGAAAGGCGGATCTGGCACTTCGGGTGCCTGCTTGGAAAGGCGGTATTCGGATGAGCTTGAACGGGAAAGAAGAAAAGCCTTGTGTTTGCGATGATTATATTCGAATTTCCTGTGACGGAGAAACGGTTATTGAATTGGATTTTCAGATGAAGGCAAGGTTTGTTTACGCAAACGAAAACGTATGGGTTGATAACGGCAGGAAAGCGGTGGAATACGGGGCGATGGTGCTGTGCGGCGAGAGTGCGGATAACGGCAAAAATCTGCGTTCCGTGCGGATCGCTTCACTGGACGAGGTGAACGTGAAAGCGGGCGCGGATTTTGTTCTGGAAGTTCCCGCCGAAAAGATGCGTACTTCGGAAGCGTTATATTCATACGATCCCCCTTGTGCAGAAAAGTTTACATTGAAGCTTATTCCGTATTTTGCATGGGCAAACCGCGGAAAGGGTGATATGCAGATCTGGTGGCTGTAA
>CATYEP010000015.1 GCA_958405585.1 uncultured Eubacteriales bacterium | reverse complement strand
TTATGATATCGAGCAGGAACTGCGGCGTCGTTTTCCGGGGCTGAAGCTTTCGGTTCTGATCGCAAGCGTGCGCGACAAAAGCAAAATGGAAAATGTTTTTGCCGAATACCGACCGGAGATCGTATTCAATGCGGCGGCGCACAAGCATGTGCCGTTGATGGAAACGAGTCCGAATGAAGCAGTCAAAAACAATGTTTTTGGAACGCTGAACGTGGCGAAGTGCGCCGATAAATACGGTTCAAAGGTGTTTGTCCAGATCTCGACGGACAAGGCTGTAAATCCTACCAATGTCATGGGCGCGACAAAGCGGATCTGCGAAATGATCATTCAGACGATCGGCAGACACAGCAAGACAAATTTTGTTGCGGTACGATTCGGGAATGTGCTCGGTTCAAACGGTTCTGTCATTCCGCTTTTTGAAAAACAGATCGCAGAAGGAGGCCCCGTAACAGTTACGCATAAAGATATCATCCGGTATTTTATGACGATCCCGGAAGCCGTATCTCTTGTTTTGCAGGCGGGCGCCTATGCGAAGGGCGGGCAGATTTTTGTCCTGGATATGGGTGAACCTGTACGCATTTACGATTTGGCGTGCAATCTGATCCGTTTGTCCGGGCTGGAGCCGAACGTGGATATTGAAATCAAGTGTACAGGGCTGCGTCCGGGCGAGAAACTTTTCGAAGAACGGCTCATGGACGAGGAAGGTATGCAGACCACGGAAAACGGACTGATCAATATTGCCAATCCCATTGATATAGACGAGAGTTTTCTTTGGTCGGAATTGGATAAACTATTTAAGGCGGCTTACGAAGAATCGGACTATACAAAAAGTTTGCTGGCGGAGCTTGTCACTACATATAAACCGCAGGAATGATAAAATTTGCGGCAATAATCTTTCAAAGGAGAAGATTCCTATGGAAAATCAACAAAATGTGACCACTCTCGGGGATATTTTTCACATTATTCGGAAACACATCTGGATCGTGATCATCGTGACGCTTGCTTGTGCGCTTGTGTTTTTTTGTTTCGTTCAGTTTTATTACAACAATACGCGCCAAAATTTTATAGCAAAATATTACATTTCGTTTCCGGGATTGAAATCCGGTAGCGCGCAGAGCGTGTATCCCGACGGGACGGTTTTTCGTGTTCAGGACGTTGTATCGTATGATGTTCTGGACCAGATCAAACAGGATGCGGACGGGAAATTTGATTCTGTGGATATTCTGCAATTGATCGAAGACGATGCGATCACGATCACCCAGTCGGATACAACTTCTGCCGCACAGACGGAAGCAGGAGCCGATGTCTCGGTCACTCTTTCCGTTTCCGCCTCGTACTTTTCCGATTCGAAACAGGCGCAGGATTTTATCATGGCATTGGCAAGCTATCCTGTGACGCATGCTCAGCAGCTGGTTGCAAACGCTTCTTACGAAACGTATCTGGACAATTATCGGGACAGTGATGTCAACACATATGAAGAAAAGATCGATTTTCTGGTTCTGCAGCAAAAGTATCTTCTTGATATGTATGACTCGATCATCGAAGCGAAAGGGGCGTATTATACCGTTTCCTATCAGGACGAGAACGGAAATACCGTTACCGGTACTTTGGATTCTTATCGTTCCCGCTGTGACGCGGTTTTCAACGAGAAGATTCAGTCATCCATATGGGACGAACTGGAAGCTAAATCCTATATCTATGACTATGATTATTATCAGAGTGAAGCTACAAGCAGAAAGGAGATCCTGCAAAGCAAGATCAATAATCTGGAAATTCAGATCGAATCGTATAACCGCATTATACAGGATCTGCAGGGGAGCGGAGGAAACTCGGATCTGATCTCAAATATTATCAGCAAAGCCTCCCAGTTGGCGGAGGAGAAGACTTTGTGTGAGGTGGAATTGAAGCAGATCGAAGACAACCTGCAGCTTTCGGAAGAGGAAGTCGCTGAACGCAACAAAGCGTTCGATGCGAAGCTGGACAATTATGCCAACCAGATTCGGCAGCAGACGCAGATTTTCAAGAAAGTGCGCATGGAGTGTTTTGCTCAGGAATCTTATTTCAGCATGCAAAGCAACAAATTGGCGATCACGGGCGGAGTGAGCCCGGTCGTTGCGATATTGGGAGGTATGATTGTCGGATTTATTGCAGCGAGCATTGTGGTCTGCATTATTGATCTGTCAAAATTAAAAAAGAATAAAGCCGCTATTGCCTCAACGCAAGAAAATGCCGAGCCGCTGTCTGAAACTAAAAAAGATGATGCCGAATTCTGAAAAACGTAAGATCGGGTAAGAAGTGTTACGGATGGTGGAAATTAAGGCATCTTTGCAAAAAATCAATTATTTTTGTCCGCTCCCATGTATAAAAAAATCTGGGAGCGGATTTTTTATGAAAATGTCTTTTAAGTCGGACGAGCAACGAAGGAAGACTCGATGCTGAAAAAACGGAATATTTTGTAAAGCAGAAGTTTTATTTTTACAATATTTTCACTTTTTCACGGAAATTTTATTGATTTTCCATTGTTTTAATAGATTTGGAACGCATTCTGTGCTAAAATATAACGAGAGAGTTTTGTGATTCCGGAAAAGTAACTCCGAAAAGAGAGGTAATTTTTTTCGGACTTTTAGTGCCGGAAGGTGATTTGGAATGAAAAGAAATACAAAACGAGATTTAGAGGCGAAATAATGAAAGAGAGAATTTATCTGAGCTCTCCGCATATGGGCGGGGAAGAAATGAAGTATATACAGGAAGCGTTTGATTCGAACTGGATCGCACCGCTCGGAAAAAACGTGGAAATGTTCGAAAAGGAGATGTGTGCCTATATCGGCAGAAAGAGTGCGGTCGCTCTTTCAAGCGGTACGGCGGCCATCCATCTCGGATTGAAATATCTGGGCGTGAAGGAAGGGGATATCGTATTCTGTTCGTCTTTCACGTTCAGCGGTTCCTGCAACCCGATCCTGTATCTGGGGGCAAAACCTGTCTTTATCGACAGCGAATACGAGAGTTATAATATGAGCCCTGAAGCTCTGAAAAAGGCGTATGAAAAATATCCTGCGCCCAAGGCGGTCGTGGTGGTCAATTTATACGGTCAGTCTGCGCGTTATGACGAGATCCTTTCTATTACGCGCGCGCACGGGACGCCTGTCCTGGAAGATTCTGCCGAGAGTCTCGGCGCGACTTACAAAGGTGTACAGACCGGCAATTTCGGAGATATTTCTGTTTTTTCTTTCAACGGCAACAAAATCATCACCACGAGCGGCGGCGGCATGCTGATGTGCAACGATCAGGCGACGCATGATAAGGTTTTGTTCTGGGCAACGCAGTCGCGCGAAAATTTTCCTTGGTATCAGCACGAAGAAGTCGGCTATAATTACAGACTGAGCAACATTTGCGCGGGAATCGGCAGAGGACAGCTTTGCGTATTGCCGGAACGTGTTGCACAGAAACGCCATATCCATGAACTGTATGAAGAGGCGTTCCGCGATAATCCTTACATTTCGCTTGTACCCACGTTCAAAGGCAGTGAGCCTACATACTGGCTGACAGGTGCGACGCTGGCGCGCGGGTGCAAGACAACGTTTATGGATATCATCCATGCTCTTGCGGAAGAGAATGTCGAGAGCCGTCCGGCATGGAAGCCTATGCATACGCAGCCCGTTTTTAAGGATTGCGGTTTTGTTACGCAACTGAGTGAAGCCGAACAGAAAGAGATCGGCGCGGGGAGTGTTTGCGAAGATCTGTTCTCGCGCAGCATATGTCTGCCCAGCGACAGTAAAATGACGGACGAGCAGGTTCGTTACGTTGCAAAGATCGTGAACCGTACGATCTATGGTAAAGAGAAATAAAAAGGACGGCAAAGAGCTTTTCGGAAACAAACCATGAATGAGGGAATAAATACAATACAGGTAAAACCTGCGCCTGCCGAGCGGGAAAGTGCGGCAGGATACAAAATAGTCAGAAAGCCGAATTGGTTCAAGCGTTTTATCAAACGTGGATTCGATCTTATATCCAGCGGTTGTGCGATCGTGATCCTGTCTCCTTTTTTTTGTCTGTTCACGCCTGTTGTGGCGATTGCCATGAAGGGGAATCCGTTTTTTGTACAGAAGCGGCCGGGAAAGGACGGGAAAATTTTCAGCCTGATCAAATACCGTACGATGACGCAGGCGAGAGACAAAGACGGCAACCTTTTGCCCGACGAAAAACGGCTGACGCGTTTCGGAAAGATCATGCGCAAACTTTCGATCGACGAGCTTCCGGAACTTTTTAATATCTTTTTCGGACAAATGAGCGTGGTAGGCCCGCGGCCTCTGCTCGTGCAATATCTGAATCTCTACAACGATTATCAGAAACAAAGGCATTTGGTGCGTCCGGGACTTACGGGATTGGCACAGGTCAGCGGCAGGAACGGAATTACATGGCAGCAGAAGTTTGATAAAGATATCGAATACATTGAAAAGATGTCCTTTTTCTTTGACATGAAGATCATTTTTCTGACGGCGGTCAAAGTTTTGCGCCGCGAGGGGATCAGCCAGGAAGGACAGGCGACCATGGAGTTTTTTACGGGCAATCAGGAAGACAACACGGCGGCAAATACGGAAGAGGATATTTCTGCGGCCGGGCAAGTTTGTGAGAAAGGCGCAAAGTGATTATGAACAGAGAATGCAACATTTTGATTCTGAGCGCCGGCAGGCGGGTGGAACTTGTCAATTGTTTTAAAGCGGCGCGGGACAGGTTGAAAATCGAAGGCAAAGTTCTGGCGGCGGATCTGAGCGATTCTGCTCCGGCACTTTATTTTGCGGATGAGCATTTTCGCCTTCCGCGCATCGGTACGGACGGATATCTGGAAACGCTGATCGGGATCGCGCGGGAAAACCGCGTTTCGCTGATCGTACCCACCATTGATACGGAACTGGAATTTCTCGCAAAAAAGCGCGAAAAAATTGAAGAGGAAAGCGGCGCGAAAGTTCTGATCTCAGATTTAGAGAGCGTGGAAATCTGCTGTGACAAGATCAGGACGGCAAAATTTTTCCGCGATCACGGATTTGCATTGCCCAAGGTGATCACGGCGGAGATGATCGAGGCGGAAGACTATACTTTCCCTCTGTTTATCAAGCCGTTTGACGGCAGTTCGAGCGTGAACGCATTCAAAGTCCGCAACAAGCGTGAGCTGGCGTTTTTCCTTTCGTATATCGATCATCCCATCCTGCAGGAATTTGTGAAGGGTACGGAATATACGGTGGATTGTTTTGCCGATTTTGCAGGAAATATTATCACGGTAGTTCCGCGTATCCGTTTGCAGACGCGCAGCGGCGAGATATTGAAGGGCAAAATCGATAAAAATGCGTCGATCATTGCGGATGTAAAGCGGCTCGTGAATGAACTTGGCCTGATCGGGCACGTTACGGTACAGGGTTTTTGGGGCGAGGACGGAATATTCCGTTATATCGAGATCAATCCGCGTTTCGGCGGCGGCGCGCCCATGAGTATCATGGCAGGGGCGGACAGCTGTGAAAACTTATACCGCCTTTTGCGCGGCGAAACGCTTACTTATCATGAAAATTATGACGACGGCGCAACTTTTTCCAGATTTGATTCCAGTATAAGGATCGATACGTTATGATCCGCGCGGTTGTGTTTGATTTGGACGATACGCTGTATCCGGAAGCAGAATTTGCGGCATCGGGATTTTTCAAAGCCGCCTGTGTCTTAGAAAATACATACGGCATGAAAGATGCTTTTGAAAAGATCATGGTGCAGTTTCAGAAGGGCAGGACGGAAGTGTTCGGGGCTCTTTGCCGAGAGGAAGGACTGCCCGAAAAGGCGGAGCAGGATGCTGTCAAAGCATATCGGGAAAACAAGCCGGAAAAATTAGATTTTTATCCGAAAACAAAAGAAGTGCTTTTGTTTTTGCGCCGAAAGGGCATGAAGCTTGGCATTATTACGGATGGGCGCCCGTTTTCTCAGCGCGCAAAGATTGAAGCATTGGGTGTCGAGCGGTTTGTGGACGAGATCATTGTGACCGATGAGATCGGCAGAGAATTTCGTAAGCCGCACCCGCGTTCTTTTGAGATCATGGCGCAAAAACTCGGCGTGTGTGCGGAAGAAATGATATATGTGGGAGATAATCCCGTCAAAGATTTTGCGATCAAAAAGTTTTTGCCCGTGCGCACCGTGCGCGTTTTGAGCGGCGGGCTGTATCAGAACGGAGAATTGCTGTACGGCATTCAGCCCGATTTTACGGTCGATTCGTTGGAAAAATTAAAAGAGGATGCGTTTTATGCCTGAAAATAACGAAAAAGAATACGGCACGTTCGTGCATTCGGCTCTCTTTAAGCTTCTGATGCTGTATCACGATGTGTGCAAAAAAGAGGACATACGTTATTCGCTGTATGCGGGTTCGATGCTCGGAGCGGTGCGGCACAAGGGGTTTATTCCGTGGGATGACGATATCGACATCATTATGCCTCGGAAGGAATATCTGCGTTTGGAAAAGGTGATCGGCAAATATCTGGAAAATACCGAATACTATTTCAATCACAAGGGCGACAGGGTCGCGGAGATCAATTATAAGGACGGAACGCTTACGTTCGGCGGCAAAAAAGTTTCGGGCATGGGATTGGACATCTATATCATCGACAATCTTCCGGACAATGCAAAAGAACGCAAGAGATTTCTTTTTAAACTGAAAATGTACCAGGGCATGATGAAAAAGGGCAAGATCAACTGGAAGAGGTATAATTTCAAGGGTAAACTGCTCGTATTCGGCACGCGATTGCTCGGAGCAGGAAGGTCGCTGGAAAGGATTTGTGACGATTACGACGCTTTGTCGCAAAAATACAACGGGATCGCGACGAAGCAATGTTTTGTGAGCAACGATTCGTATGATTGGATGAAATTCTGTTACGATCAGGAAGCTTTCTCCGAGTACATTACCGTACCGTTTGAAAGAGGAGAAGCGTGTATTCTCAAAAACTATGATTATTTCTTGAAGATGGAATACGGCGATTATATGAAACTGCCTCCCGAAGAGGAGAGACATTTTTTCCATACATGGAAGGAAGGCTGAACAATGAAATTCAAGAATATGGAGGACGCGCTCAAATACGTCCAGAAAGATATATTGCGCGAGATCGACCGCATTTGTACGAAGCATGGCCTGCGCTATTATCTTGCTTACGGCACGCTGATCGGCGCGATACGTCACGGCGGGTTTATTCCTTGGGACGACGATATCGATATCATGATGCCGTACGATGATATGCTCCGCTTTGCGCAGCTTTGCAAAACGGAACTTGATCCGAAATTTTTCTATCAGTCGCCCGAAACGGAAGAAGAATATCGCCTGACGATCAACCGTGTGCGGCGCAACGATTCCGTTTTATCGGAGCCGACGCTTGTGGGGAAGAAGGTGCACCAGGGGATCATGGTGGATATTTATCCGCTGTTCGGAGCCGCGCAGGGGAAATTTTCGAGGCGTTTGCAGGTATTGAGGGCAATGAAGCGGGCTTTATATTTATTGGACGAGCCCGTAAAAAACCACGGATTTTTAATGAAGGCGGGATCGTCCGTTCTTTTGAAGCTGAAAACAAAAAGAGGTAAGGCAAAGGCGGCGCGCAGGCTGACGGAAAAATTTGCCGCGCTTTCTTTCGATCAGAGTCCGTTGGTCACCGTTTTGGACAGCGGTATCAAGGAAATGAGCACGACGTACCGCCGCGAATGGTTCGGCGACGGGGTGCGCCATAAGTTTGATGAAGACGAATTCATGGTTCCCGCCAATGCAGATGCAGTCTTGCGGCGATATTTCGGGGATTACATGGTGCTCCCGCCTGAGAACGAGCGCGTGTTCCATCATAATTACCTGGAAATTAAAATGCCTCCCGATGCGGAGGTCGAAGGAGGCGCAGATTGAAAGTATTGTTTCTGACGATCGGTCAGATCCCCGACCTGAAATCGCCGAGCGTACACATTGATGTGATACGGGAGCTGCGCAAGCGCGGGCATGAAGTCAGTGTTCTGTGTACGCGTGAAAAGAGGCTGGGATTGGAAACCGAATTTGCGGTGGAAGATGGCGTGAGGATCCTGCGTTTAAAGATCGGAAACATAACGCGCTGTTCCATGCTCGAAAAGGGGATCAATACTCTCTTGCTGGAAGGACAGTTCCGTCGCGCGCTTAAAAAATATTTCGGGCAGAATAAGTTTGACCTGGTCATCTATAACACGCCGCCCATTACGCTGGCGGGAGTGGTGAAATATGCGAAAAATAGATTCGGATGCAAGTCCTATCTTATGCTCAAAGACATTTTCCCGCAAAATGCCGTGGATATCGGCATTTTATCAAAAAGCGGCCTGAAAGGTCTTTTGTACGGGATGTTTCGCCGAAAAGAGATCAAATTGTATAAAAATTCGGACAGGATCGGCTGTATGAGCCGCGCCAATATGGAATATATTCTGCGGGAAAACCCGTACATTCCGCGGGAAAAGGTCGAACTGTTTCCGAATGCGGTTTTCAGCGGCAGTCTCGGCTGCAGGCGGAAAAAAGACAGGGAACTTCTCAAAGAATACGGCATCGATCCGAACCGTCCCGTTTTTATTTACGGCGGGAATCTCGGCAAGCCGCAGGGTCTGCCTTTTTTGGCGGAGGCGCTCAAGCGCGTAGCGGGGAAATACCCCTGCACGTTTGCGATCGTCGGGAGCGGGAGCGAAAAGCAGTGTTTTTACTCCGAAATGCAAGGTACGGCAGGGGTCGCGTTGCTCGATTATCTGCCGTATGAAAAATATGAAACACTGTGCGCTTCCTGCGATGTGGGCATGATCATGCTCGATGCGCGTTTTACCATTCCCAATTATCCGAGCAGGATTCTCAGTTATATGGAGAATGCGATGCCCGTATTTGCCTGTACCGACCGCAATACGGATATAAAAGAATTGGTGGAAAGCGAGGCAAAGTGCGGGAAATGGTGTGAAAGCGGCGATCTGGCGGCGTTTGAGGAATGTGTAAGATGGTTTCTTGAACATTCTGCTCAGTTTGCGCAAATGGGCGAAAACGGCAGAAAATACATGGAAGAACATTTTGTGACGGATAAAAATATCGAAAAATTGGAAAAATTTGTATCAGAGAAGTAATATGAGAGATTTATTTACGGTCGGACCGGTCAATCGGTTCGAAAGGACGCTGAAAGTAGCGTCGCAGCCTATTCCGTATTTCCGCAATCAGGAATTCAGCGAAGTAATGTTCGAAATACGCCGGGATTTTCTGGATTTTCTGAACGCTCCGAAAGGCAGTAAAGCGGTCGTGCTGACAAGTTCTGGTACGGGAGGAATGGAAGCGGCGATCATCAACCTTTGCAGAAAAGAAGATACCGTTCTCGTGATCAACGGCGGTACGTTCGGCGCGAGATTCCTCGACATCTGCAACCGCCACGGGATCCGCAGTATTTCCTGCGATGTTCCGTTTGAAGCGGATCTCACGGCACAGATGCTTGCTCAATATGAAAATATTCATATTGATGCCATTTGCGTGAATATTCACGAAACGTCTGTCGGAAAATTGTACGACGGAAAACTCTTGGGCGATTTTGCGAAACGCAAAGGTGCGCTTTTGATCGTAGACGCGATCAGCTCCTTCCTTGCGGACGAAAACGATATGAGCGCGATTGGTGCGGACGTCGTGATCGTGAGCAGTCAGAAAGCGCTCGCATTGGACGCGGGACTTTGTCTCCTTGCGCTTTCTACGCGCGCGCAGGCGCGCGTAGGCGAGATCGCCTGCAAGGATTTGTATTTCGGACTGGATAAATATCTGGCGGATGCCGAACGCGGACAGACTCCGTTTACACCCGCCGTGGGGACCGTGCTTACTTTGCAGGATCGTCTTGCGGGGATCCGCGAAACGGGCATCGGAGCGGAGATAAACAGGTGCAGGGAACTGGCTGCTTATTTTCGCGCAAACATTTCACATCTGCCGCTGACCGTTCCTAGGTATGCCTTGTCCGACTGTCTCACGCCGATATTGTTTGCAAACGGGGAAGCGCGTGCGATGAATGAATTTCTCGTCAAAAATTACGATATTCACATCACGCCGAGCGGCGGTGTGAATGCAGATTGCATGGCTCGAATCGGGCATATCGGCAACCATGATAAAAAAGGGCTGGATCGGCTCATTTCTGCCATGGAGGAGTTTTATAAACGATGAAAGCGATCATTTTGGCGGCGGGCATGGGCACGCGTATCAGCAAGAAGATCGGGAACATTCCAAAGTGCACGGTGGATGTGTGCGGAAAGCCGCTGATCTGCCGTACGCTGGAGCTTTTGCAGAGCAAAGGTATCTCGGATATTTCTATGGTTCTCGGTTACAAACATGAGTATGTGGAAAGAGCGGTGGCTCCGTATGGCGTCAAGACGTATGTCAATCCGTTTTACCATGTGACGAACAGCATCGGGTCTCTGTATTTTGCGCTCGGAGAGTTTGACGGCAAAGAAGATGTGCTCATCTGCAACGGCGACGTGTTCTGGACAGAGCCGATCTACCGCAGTCTTGCCGAAGATACGCATGAGATCGTCATGCTGGGTGACCGTACGAAAGCCGATACGGGCGATTATTTTTTCCGTACGGATAACGGAAGGCTGATCGGTTACGGAAAAGATCTTTCGCGCGAAAACCGCGACTGTGAATATGTTGGCATCGCAAAGCTGAGCAAACGGGAAATTCCCGCATTCCGCGCAAGGCTTTTGGAAATGATCAAAGAATTGCAGACGGATAAGTGGTGGGAAAACGTATTGTATTCCATGGCGGACGCGAAAGATATTTTTGTTAAAGACGTAGAAGGTGCGTTCTGGGCGGAAGTGGATTTCATCGAAGATTACGAAAGGATTTTGAATTACGTAAAGACAAATGGATGTCAATAAATTGGTTAAAAATATTTTCGGACTGAACGCGGATGAAAAATTTTTTAAAATGTATTTCAAATCGTTCAAAGTCGGAAAATTGCGCCGTGCGGTGCTTTTGCTGAAACTCAAACGTTTGCAGGAAAAGAAAAATCCATATATTGGTCGATCTGTTGATACTTTTCAGGAAAAGCCGTTTTTTCCTCACGGATTGCACTGCATCCATATTGCAGCAGGTTGCCGTATCGGTAAAAATGTGACGATCTTTCAGAATGTTACCATCGGTCAGAGTAAAGAAAAATATCCTATGATCGGCGATAACGTGATCATAGGAGCGGGAGCAAATATTATCGGTGATGTAAAGATCGGAAACAACATAAGGATCGGCGCGGGCGCGGTTGTTACGTTTGATGTGCCCGACAACAGTACTGTCGTCGGGCAAAAGGCAAGGATCTTAAAAAGAGATCCGGATTATTGGGTCGAGGAGTATTAATCGCTTTCTTTGCTGTCGTATTCCTTGATAAGTTCCGTCAGATGGGAAGTTATAACTTCGTAACCGCGGGCGGAAATGTGCAGACCGTCGGTCGTGTACTCGATGTTCAGCATTCCGTTTTCGTCGATAAGCTGCGAATACATATCTACATAAACAGCTTTTTTGTACTGTTTTATGGTTTCTTCCAAGAGCAAATTGAATTCCGAAATGGATTCGTTGTTCTGCATGGGAAGGCCTTCGCGCAGTTCTGTATTGATCGGGTATATGGATTGTACGAAAACATAGCGTACGCTTTTAATGGAGGAAAGTTCTTCGGTGATTCCGCAGATGTTTTCCAGGATTGTTTCGAACGCGTATTGTGAGTATAAATCGTTTGTTCCGATCAGCAGAACAGCATAATCAGGCTCATATGTTTTTGAGAAAGAGCGGGTACGTTCCAGCGTACGTGCCGATCGTTCGTCGTAAACCCCTTTGTTGATGGTTTTGTATTCTTTAAAATATTGGTGTACGGGAAACTGTTCGGTGATGGAATCCCCGACAAAAAGGATCGTTTCGGCTGTTTTTTTGCGTCGTTGCTGATGAGGAAAAAGGGCAGCAGGGCGAATAGAAATGCCAGAATAATACATGATTTTTTCATGACAATATTGTAGTAGATTCATAGTTTTATGTCAAATCAATCAAACGCACAAAAAGAAAATTTTTGTAAAAGTGCAGGAGGAAGGCAATGAGTATGTTTGAAGGTAAAACCTTGTTGATCACGGGCGGCACAGGCAGTTTTGGAAATGCCGTTTTAAGAAGATTTTTGAACACGGATATCAAGGAGATCCGCATTTTCAGTCGAGACGAGAAAAAGCAGGACGATATGCGGCACGAATACAACAACGACAAGATCAAATACTATATCGGGAACGTGCGCGATATTCAGAGTTTGCGCGACGCGATGCACGGCGTGGATTATATTTTCCACGCGGCGGCTCTCAAACAGGTGCCGAGTTGTGAATTTTTCCCTGTGGAAGCGGTGCGTACAAACTGTCTGGGTACGGACAACGTACTGACTGCCGCCATCGAGGCGGGGGTGAAAAAGGTGATCTGCCTTTCCACGGACAAGGCGGCATATCCTGTCAACGCGATGGGTACGTCCAAAGCGATGATGGAAAAGATCTTCGTCGCAAAATCCCGTACGGTCAGCGAGGATAAAACGATGATCTGCGGTACCCGTTACGGCAATGTGATGTGTTCGCGCGGATCGGTCATTCCGCTCTTTATACAGCAGATCAAGGAGGGAAAACCTCTCACTGTGACCGAACCCAACATGACGCGTTACATCATGAGTTTGGAAGAGGCGGTCGATCTTGTTCTGTTTGCGTTCGAAAACGGGCACAGCGGCGATATTTTTGTTCAGAAAGCGCCTGCCTGCACGATCAAAGACCTTGCACAGGCGGTCAAAGAACTGTTCCATGCAGACAATGAAGTAAAAATTATCGGTATCCGTCACGGCGAAAAAATGTACGAAACATTGCTGACCAAGGAAGAAGCGGTCAAGGCGGTCGATATGGGGAATTTCTACCGCGTACCTGCCGATAACCGCGACCTGAACTATGATAACTATTTCAAGAAAGGAAATGTACTCACGCGCCTGACCGAAGAATACAATTCGGACAATACCGTGCAGCTGGATGTGGAAGGCGTTAAGAAAAAACTTCTGACACTGAAGTATATCAAAGAGGAGCTGGCGGAATGGCAGAACCGATAAAAAAGATCCTCGTGACAGGTGCAAACGGATTTATCGGAAAAAATCTTATATCTGTTTTACAGCGGCGCGAAGGAGTGGAAATTTTCCCGGCGGACGTGGAAACGACCGAAGAAGAATGGGATAAATATTGCAAAGAGTGTGATTTTGTCATGCACCTTGCGGGAGTCAACCGTCCGAAAGAGGTATCCGAATTTATGGAGGGTAATTTCGGGCTTACGACGAAGTTGCTGGCGCTTTTAAAAAAGCACAAAAACCTTGCGCCCGTACTTTTAACTTCATCCGTGCAGGCGGTGCTGGACAACGATTACGGAAAAAGCAAGAAAGCGGGCGAAGATTATCTTCTGCAATACGGTAAAGAAACGGGAGCCAAGACGTATATTTATCGGTTGCCGAACGTGTTCGGAAAATGGGGAAGACCCAATTACAACAGTGCGGTCATCACTTTTTGTTACAATATTTCGCGTAATTTACCGATTACAGTGAATAACCGTGAAACGGTGCTTACGCTCGTATACATCGACGATGTGGCGGAAAGTTTTGTCAAATGTCTGGACGGGGATTGCACGCGCGACGAAGAAGGCTTTTGCCGTGTTCCCGTTACGCATTCGGCGTCTTTGGGACAGATCGTGGATCTTTTGCATTCATTCCGTGAAAGCCGCAAAAACCTTTCTGTCTGCGACATGAACGACGGCTTTCAGAAAAAGCTGTATTCCACGTACCTGAGCTATCTTCCGGAAGAAGATTTTTCGTACGATCTGAATATGCATTGCGATGCGCGCGGTTCGTTCACCGAATTTTTGCGTACGGACGGGCAGGGACAGGTTTCCGTGAATATATCCCGTCCTCATATCGTGAAGGGAAACCATTGGCATCATACCAAGAACGAAAAATTTCTGGTCGTGAAGGGCAAAGGCGTGATCCGTTTCCGCAAGATCGGCGAAAAACAGGTCTATGAATATTTTGTCAGCGGAGAAAAATTGCAGGTTGTGGACATTCCCTGCGGATATACGCATAATATCGAAAACATCGGCGAAGAAGACATGGTGACGGTCATGTGGGCAAATGAACCGTTCGATGCGCAAAAACCCGATACTTTTTACGAAGAGGTCTGAATATGGAAAAGATGAAAGTCATGACGATCCTGGGCACTCGTCCCGAGATCATCCGCCTGAGCGCATGCATCAAGGCTTGCGATAAGTATTTCAATCATATCCTGGTGCACACGGGGCAGAACTGGGATTACACGCTCAACGAAGTGTTTTTCAAAGATCTGGAATTGCGCCAGCCTGATTACTTTTTAAACAGCGTCGGCAAGGATCTGGGCGAGACGATGGGCAACATCATCGCAAAATCTTACGAAGTGATCGAAAAGGAAAAGCCGGACGCGGTATTGATCTTAGGAGATACGAACAGCGCGCTTTCGGCGATTTCCGCCAAGCGGCTGAAAGTTCCCATTTTTCACATGGAAGCGGGCAACCGCTGTTGGGACTGGAACGTTTCGGAAATGATCAACCGTAAGATCGTGGACGCGATTTCCGACATCAATCTTCCGTATACCGAACACAGCCGCCGTTATCTTCTCAGTGAAGGCATTGACGGGAAAACAATGTTCGTTACGGGTTCGCCCATGCGCGAAGTGCTTGCTGCACATCTTGATAAGATCAAAAAGAGCAAAGTGCTGGAAGAACTCGGTTTACAGCCGCACAAGTATATTCTTTTATCCTCGCACAGGGAAGAAAATATCGACAACGAAGAACATTTCATGAGCCTGATGACGGCAGTCAACCATATTGCTGAAACATATGGGATGCCTGTCATTTACAGTACACATCCGCGCAGCAGGAAATTCATCGAAAAGCGGAATTTTAAATTTCATCCGCTGGTCAGAACGCTGAAACCTTTCGGGTTCATGGATTACAATCAGCTGCAAATGAACAGTTATTGCGTACTTTCCGACAGCGGCACGCTGAGTGAGGAGAGCGCGATGCTCGGCTTTCCTGCCGTGCTGATCCGTACAAGTACGGAACGCCCCGAAGTACTGGATAAAGGCAGTATCGTGATCGGCGGGATAACCGAAAAGGATATCTGCCAGGCAATGGATATGGCGGTGAGCATGTTTGAAAACAAGGAGCCGTACGTCATGGCGGAAGATTACGCGGATACAAACGTATCGCTGAAAGTGGTTAAAATAATTCAATCTTATGCGAAGATCGTCAACATCACGACGTGGAGAAAGGAATGAAGATCGCCGTCATTGGCTTCAATGATTTTGTAAGCATGCCGTATATGCGGTTTTATAAGCGACTGTTGGATGAAAACGGAGTCGGGGCGGATTATTACTGCTGGGACAGATCCAAGAACGCTCCGACAAAGAAGGACGAAAGCGGTATCGTCACTTTGGGGATCCGCTGTACGGGCAGCCGCATACGGAAATTCGGCGCAATGCTGAAATGGAAAAAGGCGGTACTGAAACTGCTCCGTAGGGAAAAATATGACAGGCTGATCGTCTTGACTACACTTCCCGCCTATCTTCTCAAAGGATATTTGCTGCGAAATTACAAAGGCAGGTACCTTATCGATATCCGTGATTTTACTTACGATCATATCGGCTTTTACCGCAAGGCTGTTGGAAAGCTGTGCCGTAGCAGCGGGGGGACATTTGTTTCGTCGGAGGGATTTAAGCGGATGTTGGACGATCCGGGCGAAGTGATCCCGATCCACAATGTAGATATAACTCCTGCGCCGTACGGATTGCCCGATCTGAATAAAAAAGAGTTGACGATAGGGTATGTGGGACTGGTAAAATATTATGCATCCAATGTGCATTTTCTCAGTCAGTTCAAAAATTCGGGATACCGCTTTTGTTATTACGGGATCTATGCGGACGGACGTTTGCAGGAATATTGCAGAGAGAATCACTTTGAAAACGCAGAGTTTTACGGGCGGTTTTCTTCCGAGGAGAAAAATCAGATTTATAAAGATATCGATCTGATAAATTGTTATTTCGGCAAGGACAATTTCAGCGGACAGAGAATGCTTTTGCCGAACCGATTGTATGATGCCGTTTATTCGAACAGGCCTGTTGTGACCAATGGCGGAAGTTATCTGGCGGAATGTGTGCGGAAATACAGCCTGGGACTGGTGATCTCGGACGAGAACAGGATGCTGGAAGAAACGCAAGCCTATGTACAGGGTTTTGATGCGGATGCGTATGTGAAAGGTGTGGCAAAGTTCAGACAGCTGATCGAAAGCCAGCAAAAGACAGCGGCGGAAAAAATATTGCGGTTTTGCCGCGGGCAGGAGGTTGCCGAACGGCGGGAATGAAAAATATTCTGTATGTTTCCAATGCGTGCAGTACGCAGGAATACGATCGTCTGTTTGCGGGTATGGTCCTGAAAACCAATCAGCAGAGCCAGAAATTCAACCGTCTGTTCGCTGAGGGGATGGCTGCGAACGGTCGATCCGTTACCGTGCTCAGCAGCCGACCTGTCAATACTTCTCTGCATCCGAAAAAATGGTATGCGAAAAAGACCGAGAGCGTCGGCGGCGTGCATTACGTATATCTGTCTTTTTTCAATTTTAAATATGTGCGGCAGGCATTGATACGTATCGGGCTTGTAAGGGAAGTAAAAAAATGGATCAAAAGCAATCCGGACGGACTTATTTTTTGCGATATTCTGAATTATTCGCTGTTTGCGGCGCTTTCGGGCGTGAAGAGAAAAAACGCTAAACTGATCGGGATCGTTACGGATCTGCCTGAAATTCTGGGCGGCGGAAAATTGGAAGGAAGGGGAGTGCGGCAAACTGCGCTCATCGCAGAATGTGACGGGCTTGTGTTGCTTGCGGAACCGATGAACGGGAAGATAAATCCAAAGCACAGACCGTTTGTTGTAATGGAAGGCTTTTGCGACGTGCATATGCGTGAAAAAGACAATACGTTGTGCGGAAAATATGACAAAAAGGTCGTTTTATACGCAGGGCTTCTGCATAAAAAATATGGTATCAAAAATTTGACGGAAGCGTTTATTCAGGCTGATATTCCCGACAGTGAGCTGCATATATACGGCACGGGCGATTATGAAAACGCACTGAAGAAAATAACGGCTGAGCATAAAAACGTGCGTTATTTCGGGACGAAAGACAATGCATATGTTGTGCAAGAACAACTCAAAGCAACGTTGTTGGTCAACCCGCGCCCGACGGACGAGGCGTTCGTGCATTACAGTTTTCCGTCCAAAAATATGGAATATATTGCGTCGGGCACGCCAATGCTGACAACGGCTTTGCCGTCAATGCCCGAAGAATACAGGGCGCATTGCTTTGTTTCGGACGGATTTGACGTACAGAGCTTATGCCGTGAATTGAAAATAATTCTTTCAAAACCGAAAGAAGAACTTTATGCGATCGGTGCTCAAGCAAAAGAATGGGCATTGCGTACCAAAAACAATGCGGTGCAGGCTGAGAAAGTGCTGGATTTTTTTGATTGCTAAGAATAAAGAATTTGATTTAAAAAATTAAGGGAAAAAAAGGAGGAGGATTTATGCCGGTAAAAAAATCAGGAATTTTAGATTTCGTTATCGATATACGTTTTTTTAATCAACTGATCATGCTGGCTTATTCTTTTTTCTTTATATTTACCTTTGCGAGCGGGTATTCGCGTGCGACGGTGTTATATCTGTTGGGCGTGTTATGGTTTTTCAGCGCGTTGCTGATCGATGTGAGCTGGCTGAGCAGAATCAAACTTTTGCTTGCAGCGCTTGCCATGTATCTTTTGTTGCTCTTGTTCAATGATCTTCTGATCGGAACACCAACAGAAATTAAAGTTTTTTTAAAAAATTATATTTACTTTTTCTTCTTCCTGTTTATGGGATTGTTTTACACTTTTAATTTTGAAAAGTTTCGCTTCAATCTGACATGGAAGATCATGCTTTTGATGCTGTTTATAAGCTATGTGGCAACATTTTTAGGATTATTGAAATACCCGTCCGCATCGCGCGATCTTGCTTCTTCGGGGATCCATGAAATGAATTCTTATTATCAGAAGATCGGCATAGGCGGTTTTTCATTCATTTATCATTCCTTTTATTTGATGATCGCATTGATTTTTCTGATCAATAAGAAGATGGAATGGTATGTTAAAGCATTTTTGGTATTTTTTATTTTCTTTATTTATATAACGATCTTCAAATCAAACTATACGACAGCGCTTTTGCTTGCTTCGCTTTCGTTGGTTCTGGCAGTTTTGTTTGTGAGCGGAAAATATACGGGCATTAAACTGCTGTTGTTGGTATTGGCGGGAATTTTGTTGCTCATTTTCAGTGTCCCGATCTTGCAATTCATAGTTAATTTTATATTTACGGACGAATCGAATACTATACGTATCCGTCTTGTGGAATTATTGGAGTTTTTGACCGGTGAGGTTAGTTTTAACCGTGTCGAGCTTTTAAAATTGAGCATAGAAGCGTTTTTGAAGAATCCTTTATTGGGTGAATTCGGAAAGATAAAGACGGTCGGCGGACATTCCGACTTTTTCGATACGTTCGGATCTTTCGGACTGGTCGGTACGGTGCTTTATAATACGGTTTTGTTTTCGGCGATATATTATCAGTATAAAAGCCTTAAAACCCCGAAATATCGCAGATGTATGCTGATCATACACTTTATTTTATTTTTGTCGAGATTTACGAATACGTTGCTGTATTCTCATTCGATTGCGTGTGTTGTGTTTTTATTATGTCCGATCCTTTTATATTCCTTCGATAAAGCGGCGCAGGCGGAGTGCAGTGAAAATAAAACGGCGAGGAACTTAAATGAAAATTCTATGGTTGTGTAATGTGCTTTTACCGCAGATTGCGGAAAAGATCGGGGCGGACCGTCCTGTACTGGGCGGCTGGCTGAGCGGCGCGAGCGATCAAATTCTTACGGATAATGAAAACGAACTGATCGTATTGTTTCCTTACGGTTCGGAAGAAGAGGGCAGGATCGGAAATCTCGTGTATGCGAGTTATGCGGAAATCAGGACGGATTTATATGATGAGAGTCTGACGGGACGGTTTGTTGAACTGATTTTAAAATATAGTCCGGATGTCATTCATATCTGGGGTACGGAGAGTGCGCACAGCCTTTCTATGGCGAAGGCTGCACAAAAGTGCGGGATGCTTGGCAGGACAGTTGCAAGCATACAGGGGTTGGTGCACGTTTGTGCAGATCATTATTCAGTAGGACTGAGCAGTCGTATTCAAAAGGGCAGGACGTTGCGCGACTGGATACGTAAGGACAGCATCTATAATCAGCAAAGATCGTTTTACAGCCGCGGCGAAAACGAAAAAAAAGCGTTGAAAATTTTAAAAAATGTGATCGGGCGAACAGATTGGGATAAGGAAAGTACGCTTGTGGTCAATCCTGCTTTGCGATATTTTCATTGCAACGAAAGTCTGCGGGGCGAGTTTTTTTCTGCAAAAAAATGGGAACTTGAAGAATGCAGAAAACATACGATTTTTTGTGCACAGGGAAATTATCCCATCAAAGGACTGCATTTTGCGATCCGTGCTTTGGCATTGCTGAAAAAACAGTATCCCGATGTGCAGCTGCGCGTGACCGGTACGGATTTTGTCAATAAATCTTTTTTTCAGAGTCAGAAAAAGACCTATTATTTTGTATATTTGCGTAAACTTGTGAAGAAGTTCGGACTGGAAAATAATATAGTTTTTTTGGGTTCGCTGGATGCGGAGAAAATGATCGCAGAATACAGGAACGCGAATGTGTTTTTAAGTCCGTCGACGATCGAAAACTCATCCAACTCCATCGGAGAGGCTATGTTGGTCGGTACGCCTGTGGTATCGAGCAACGTAGGCGGGTGTCCGAGCATCGTGGAGAACGGCAAAACCGCGCTGTTGTATGAAGTGACGGATGTGAACGCGCTTGTACAGAACATAGAGCAAATTTTT
The DNA here is from genome assembly GCA_958405585.1 of uncultured Eubacteriales bacterium. Taxonomy (GTDB): domain Bacteria; phylum Bacillota; class Clostridia; order Christensenellales; family Borkfalkiaceae; genus Borkfalkia. Next base: position 520 of record CATYEP010000015.1, on the reverse strand, counting down.
GAAGACGGAGCACTTGCAAAGTTATTGAGCCGCAATGCCATAGAAGTTGCATGCTTGCGGCACGATCATGCAAAAAACCATGAAACGCTCATGGCGATTTATAAGGAAATGATAACATCGCAGGAATGAATACAAAATTTGTAAAAAATGCGTCGTGGATCATAGGCGGGAAACTCGCACGGTCACTGATCGGATTCGTGGTCAGTATTTTCACGGCAAAAATGCTCGGCCCGACTAATTTTGGCGTCCTCGGCTATATCACATCGGTTACTACCATTTTAACATCTTTCTGTACGCTCGGACTGGATAATATCATTGTCAAGGAACTGATCCAGAAAAAGGATGAGGGGACGATCATCGGCACGGCGATTACGTTGGAATTGATTTCATCTTTCATTTCCTATGGGGTCGCCATGGCGGTAATCATTCTGTCCAACACGCAAGATAAAATTTTTTGGATCTGCGGGGCTTTGCAGGGGGCATCTCTGCTTTTGCCGGCGTTTTATATTATCGATTATTG
>CATYEP010000014.1 GCA_958405585.1 uncultured Eubacteriales bacterium | reverse complement strand
GTCTTTTCTCATCTGGAATGGCATATGACAGCGTACCCCGTCTTTTGCGAAGAGCTGACTATAAAAACGGCGAAGAACTTTTCAGATCCCGCCGCCCCGCATACGCCTTTTACCGACCTGGTTTTTGCTTCGAAACAGGACATCGAAAAAAATTATTCCCTCCCCTCCGCATTCCGATGGGCACTGTCTTTGCTTACCGATGCATGACCTTTCACTATAAAAAAAGAAATTTTTCAGAAAGTAACTTGCCTTTTCAACAAAACTGTTCTATACTGATGTAAGGCTTTATTTTGCAAATACTTTTTGACTGTTTGTCTGCCTTTCAGCATGAAACAGTTACAAATATTGCCGAAATAAAATCTGGCGGACGGTAATAATGCCCTAACCGACGGGATACGCAAATTCTTATTCAGACGACACACAAAAACTTTATTATCTAAGGGAGAATTCTATGGAAAAGATCTGGAGCAAAGAACTGCTCGGCGAAAAGAACATCAGTCTGGCATTCGTATACAATGCCGAAAGCAAAAAGGAACTATCGCTGAAACTGGCGGCCTCCAATGAATACCAGGTTTTCTGCAACGGAAACTTTACGGCATACGGCCCCATGCGCAGCGCTCACCGCTATTCGCATGTGCGCACTTACAAATTAATGCCCGACGAGCGCGGCCGTGTCTGCGCCGCGGTCATCGTCTGCGGTGCGCAGATCAACTCGTTCGACCGCGTCAACGAGCCGCCTTTTTTTGCGGCTGAACTTCTTTCAGACGATAAAATCATAGCACGTTCTTCGGATTTTAAGGCATATCGACTGACCGATCGTCTGCAAAAAGTACAGCGGTACAGTTTTCAGCGCACGTTCACGGAAAGCTACAGACTCACCGAAGACAGGGAAGCTCTGCTCAAAGGCAACGCATGCCGTTTCCCTGCGGTTTGCACGGAACAAACGGAAGGAAATGCACTGTTATCTGACGGCGGACTGTCCGAGCCGGATTATCATTTTGTCTGCGGCGTTCCGATCGAATCCGGAAATGCCTTTACCGATCCCGAACGCAAAGTTATTTACGACCGTTCGCTGACGGGCATCGGCTGCGCTCCCGCCTTTATGCGCTTTCCCCTGGAAGAGCTGGAAGAAGTACTCGTCGACGAAGCAGGTAAGATCGTTTGCCGCCCTGACGATCAGAAAACGGGCAGCAAGCTGACCGACGGCAGATATATTTCTTATGATCTTGGGAAAAATACATCGGGGTTTTTCCGTTTTTCGGTTACCGTACATAGAAAAACCACACTCTACCTTCTGTTCGACGAGATCGCAACCTTAAAAGACGGAGAAGGGCTTTTCATCGATATTACGCGCTTGCAATGCTGCAATGCGGTCAAATATTCCCTGGAAAAAGGAAAATACGACCTGATCACCTTTGCGCCCTACACGGCAAGATTTGTGCGCGCCGTTGTGCTGAACGGTGAATCGGAAATTGAAAATTTCGGAATGACGACCCTTGAAAATCCGGATGATTCTTTTTCGTTTTCCTGCGACGATCCCGACCTGACAAAAGTCATCGACGCCGCCCGCGCAACCTTCCGCCAAAACGCCGTAGACGTACTCACCGACTGCCCTTCCCGCGAGCGCGCGGGGTGGCTCTGCGACAGTTACTTTACTTCCCGCGCCGAAAAATTTCTGACGGGTGCCAACCGCGTGGAAAAAAACTTTTTGCAGGCGTATCTTTTAGCTCCCGATCTTTCCTATGCAAAAGGGATGCTGCCCATGTGCTACCCGTCTGATCACATTGACGGCGTTTACATACCAAACTGGGCGATGTGGTATATTGTAGAGCTGAAAGATTATCTTGACCGCACGAACGACAGCGATTTTGTCGGACAATGCAAAGAAAAAGTCTATGCGATCATAGGCTTTCTCGATCGCTACCTAAACGAATACGGACTTTTGGAAAATCTGGAAAGCTGGATCTTCGTCGAATGGAGCAAAGCCAATGAATTTGCAAACGGATTGAATTTTCCGAGCAACATGATGTATTCCCTTGCCCTGTCGTGCGCCGGGCATATGTACGATGACAAAGATCTGCTCGCCCGCTCCGATAAAATGATCCATGCGATCCGTAAATTATCTTATAACGGTGAATTCTTTGTCGATCAGGCGATCCGCGACGATCAGAACAAACTTATTCTGACAAACAATACGACAGAAACCTGTCAGTATTACGCGTTCTGGACAGGCGTCGCCGACAAAGCCGCATTCCCCGCCCTTTATAAAAAACTTCTGCTTGAATTTTCAAACCGCGATCCTCAGAAGGTTTACCCGAACGTCTATCCTTCCAACGCATTTATAGGGCGGCTTCTTCGTATGGATTACTTTTTGCGCGAAAAAGAATACGAAACCGTTCTGCAGGAAGCAAAGACATACTACCTCCCGATGGCGGAACGCACCGGCACACTTTGGGAAAACCTGACGACCGTTGCAAGCTGCAATCACGGTTTTTCCGGATATTTGGCTTACCTGCTGGTTCAGGCATACTCCGCCCTGCATTCCTGAACATCCTGCCCCTAATCATTTCTGCTTTACGTTCTCAGATCGAATCCACGATATTTTTCGCAGAAATTATATAAAATTTTATTTCGTGTGCGGCAGACACATAAATATTTTATCTAAAAAGCAGCCAAGGCGCGGTATACATTTTACCGCGCCTTGGCTGCTTTTATTATTCAAAATGAGAAAAAATTTCGCCGATCTTTCCGTCCAGAAAAAGAACTCCCGAAAGTTTGCGCAAGGGTTCTCCCTTGTTGATGACGATGATGTTATTTCCGCCAAAATAATCGATAAGCCCGGATGCAGGATACACATTCAGCGACGTTCCGCCAATCAGCAAAAGATCCGCGCGTTTCAGCTCTTTCACCGCCTCTTCCAGCACGGCGCCATCCAACGGCTCTTCATACAAAACCACATCCGGTTTGACGATCCCGCCGCATTCACACCGTACAACACCTCTACTATTGAGTATTGTTTCCAGCGCATAGGTTTTTCCGCACTGCATGCAAGTATTGCGCCATACGCTCCCGTGCAATTCCAAAACCTTTTTACTGCCTGCTTTCTGGTGCAGCCCGTCGATATTCTGCGTAATGACCGCGGAGAGCTTCCCCTCTTTCTCCCATTGCGCCAATTTATAATGCGCGGCATTCGGTTTAGCATCCGGAAACAACATTTTGTCCCTGTAAAATTCGTAAAATTCTTCCGTGTGCCTCATAAAAAACGAGTGCGAAAGAATTTGCTCCGGCGGATATTTATATTTTTGGTTGTACAGTCCATCCTGTGAACGGAAATCCGGTATCCCGCTTTCCGTACTTACCCCCGCCCCGCCAAAAAACACGATCCTCTTCGCTTTTCCGATCAATCCGCTTGCCTGCAATAATTCCGATTCCGTATACATTTCTTTCTCCTCCCCTCGCACCGCAGAACCATCCCTTCTCAGGACGTGCATTCTGCCTGTCCCTTATGATCCATGCAATCTCTGTTTCTCATAAAACGCAGACATAAGTACTGTCCTTCTCCTCCGTTACTGCCAACCGTTCGCTCGCCGCATGACCTCGCCGCGGTTTAAAAACCTGTTCGTTTGCCGAAGTTTGCTTTAGCAATTATTGATTCTCCTCCACGACAGGATTGCAGAATTTTTCAATCAAAAGCGCCATAAAGACAAAGCGCCGCATTGAACGCGGCGCTTTGCAAGCGACTTTCTTTTCTGATAAAATCCGCCGCCCGGATTACTCCTGTACTCCTTCGTTGAGTTTTTCCAAAAGCTCATCCAGGTCTTTGCCGTGAACACTCACCGCTTCACCGATGGTCTCACCGTGCGCCATCGCGCAGCCGAGACAATGCATTCCGTACCCCATAAGGATCTCCGCCGAATCAGGGTTCAGCTTCAGGCAATCCACGATCAACGTATCCGCTGTAATTTTAGCCATAAAAATTTCTCCTTTTTCGCATAAGCTGCTCCCGCAACTTTGCCTTATCTTTATCCTTATTCAATATTATAGCATTCCGAATACAAAAATACAAATCATTTTTTTTCTTTTTTTATAAAAATCCGAGCCGAATTTGTTTCTGCCGTAATGTTACCCACATTCTCACATTGTGAAATTGTGGATAACTTTTTCTTTCTTTTTATTATTTATCATGAATTTAAAGTTATTTTACCCCCAAAACAGCATTTTTGTGTAAAACTTTTCAGATATTTACACAATTTTTGTATTCAAAAAGAATATTTGCACAAAATCAATCATAAAAAAATTGGTCTGAAAAAGAATATTCTCCATCTTTTACCATCGCATTGTTAACAACTTTGTGGATAAGTGTGCACAACTATGAGTTATCCACACAAAAACACACAAAAATTCCGCTTTTACGTTTGTCAAGTAAATAAGATCAAAAAAGTTATCCACATTTTATCCACATTTATCCACAAAATCGACTTGATTTGTTCTTAAACGCCAAAATTCCCGAAAAGTTAAAAATTTTTATGCACAAATTCAGAAACAAGTGTTCATAAACCCGTAAAAAAAAGAAAGTCGGAAATTCTTTTTTCTATGGTTGAAAAATCATTGACAAACTTTAAAAAAGTAGTATAATATATAAGTACGTTAAAAGTTACGATGCACATGCGCCCTTAGCTCAATTGGATAGAGCGTTGGTCTACGGAACCAAAGGTTAGGGATTCGAGCTCCTTAGGGCGCACCAAAAGGGTATAATCCGAACTTTTTACTCATAGCGGGTGATTGGTTCGGATTTACTTTTTATATAAGCGAATGCTGACGCTGTTTCGCTTATGAGAACTAAATCTTTTAGTTTCTTGGTCTATAAGATTTCAATATTTGAGTCATCAAGAAAACTGCGGGGTAAAATATTTACCTCGCAGTTTTCTTTTATAAAATGTCTATAAACACAGTTAAATATATTTCTTATATAGTTGTAATCTGTGGCTACCTTGTAAACTTATCAAAACATTTCGGCAAGTTTTTCAGCCTTTTTACATCCATCCGTCTTATATATATCTCCAACATTTAATACGCCAGGGATAAGAACTTCGCCGACTGATTTCCATTTAAGAAGCGCAATTGTGCGCTCATACGGAACGCGCACGCCATCCATGACCGACACGTCGTCCTCTTCACAACAGGTAATGAGTGCGCATTCTTTGCCTGCAACGTCCTTACCGCCTACGCACAGTGAGTACAGTTTGTCAATTACGGCTTTAATCTGAGCGGGGAAGGAATACCAGTAGACGGGAGTGGAAAACACTACGGCGTCGGCTTCGAGAATTGAGGGCGCAAGTTCGTTGAAGTCATCATCGAAGCTGCACGCTTTACCCGTCTTATAGCACGTTTCGCAGGCATGACAGCCGCCTATCTTTTTAAATGCCGCGTCAAATCTCGTTACAGTATGCCCCTTTGTCTGTGCCGCTTTGATAAAGGCTTCGGTCATGGCAAAACTGTTGCCGTTTTTTCTGGGACTGCCCGTTATAACTACAATTTTCTTGCTCATGGTAATGCTCCTCATTTTTTAATTGTGTCGGAATTCTGATTGTATGCCTTTGCAACGCATTTCCATTCTCCGTTCATCTTCAATAGCAAAAGATAATCGGTAAAGTCAATGCGGTTACCCCAATTTTCTTCGAGCACACGTACGACGGCAAGCGTTTCTTCCAGTGCAATTACGTCTATGCGTGCTTTGAAATTTTTGTCACCGCCGACGGTATCTACGTTGTTGTAAAACTGCTCAATTGAGCCGTGTTCGAGCTTTCCGTCAAGATAACCGAACAACACCGCTTCGTCAATAAAAAGCTGTTTTGCATAGGTGCTGTCGCCTTCGGCAACACTTTTGACAAAATTCATTGCCGCTGCTTCAACGGCTTCGTACTCTTTGATTTCAGATCTCATAAAATATCTCCTTTTTAATTTATTAAATTTTAATTTATGAAATGCGTGCGCATACGGGGTTCGTACTCAGGGAATGCCACGCCGCACTTTTTGCCCGCATCTATACATTTTAAAAGCCATGCCATGTTCTCGCCAAGCGTTCGCATGGTCTGTAATCCCTCTTTATCCTTACGTACATCATCGGGCGTAAACCCGTGAACCTGGTTCCAGTACTGCGAACCGACGACGTGCATATTCGATATGAGAAAATATTTATTCAATCTGTCGAAAGCGGCACTCGCTCCACCCCTTCGGCAGGATACTACCGCGGCTGCAAGCTTGCCTGCCAATCTTGATTCGTTGGGATAGAACAGCCTGTCTAAGAAAGCAGTCAGTTGTCCCGACGGACCTGCATAGTAAACGGGTGAACCTACAATAATGCCGTCATATTCATCTATCTTTGCCGAGAGTACGTTTACCGCATCGTTAAAGACGCACTTGCCTGTCTGATAGCATTTGCCACAAGCGATGCAACCGGCTATCGGCTTTTTGCCTAAATATAATATTTCGGTATCTATTCCGTGCTTTTGTAATGCTTTGCCCACCTCCAAAAGTGCAGTATAAGTACATCCTTTTTCATTGGGACTTCCGTTAATCAATAATACTTTCACTGTTATCCTCCAATTTTTGTATTGACATAATATATTTTATACGATATAATAATTTTGTCAAGTACGCACAATAAAGTGCGATACTAACATAAAGTAGAGTGTAAAGGAGAGCTTATATGGAAAATACAAAGACGAGATGTATAGCTTCTGAAAGGCTGTGCGATACAGGGTTCAGTTACACGCTGTCACTCATAAGCGGAAAATACAAAATGACCATTCTTTATACGCTTATGGAATTTACTATCGTGCGCTACAATGAGTTGCAGCGGTATATAAAGGGCATTTCCTATAAAACTTTAAGTCTGTCGCTAAAAGAACTCGAAAACGACGGCCTTATTATTCGTAAAGAATACCCTCAAATACCACCCAAAGTTGAATATAGTCTGTCAGAGCGCGGTAAATCGCTTATGCCTATACTCGACGCCATGTGCGAATGGGGTGATAAAAACAGACAGTAAAAATAGCGGCGGGTGCTTTAAGTAAAGCACCCGCCCTTTGCCGTTGTTCAAGGTTTATGATATTCGGCTCAACCTTTCTGAAATTCACACATTATCTTATTTTTTCAGAATCCGCCTATGTATTGCGGATTTTTTCAAATACCGTCTATGCGGTCTGTCCTTATGTATTCAACAGGACTCTTTCTTATTCAATTTTGTATTCAGTTGTCGTTTTTGTCTTTCTGCCTTCCATTCTTCAAACTCTCTTTGTCCTTCTTCCGTTTCAAAGAGCGATTGAATGGCGGGCAGCAATGCTCTTGCGAGCGAGTCGATCTCATAATCCGGTACACTGGTATTAATAAAGACTATTGCATCCGCTTCCAATAAAGAAAATACCTGGGCAAGCGGAAGTTCCGCAAGTCCTTTTCTTCAAAATATTTTTTATTTGCTTTAAACAGATTGACAAACTTCTATGTATTGCATATAATATATTGAAAAAGATCTATGTAATAAATACTATGAGCAAGGTGAAACAATGAATACGAAAGAATACGTTCAGATCCTGAAAGCGCTCGGCGACGATATTCGGTTTCAGATTTTTGAGATGCTGCGTCAAGGGAGCTTGTGCGCCTGTAAAATTCAGGAAAAATTTGATATAACACAGCCGACTTTATCGCATCACATGAAAATTCTGTGCGACAGCGGCATCGTACTCGCCGAACGCGACGGAAAATGGGTACATTATTCTTTGAATTGCGTAAAACTAAATCAACTGATCGCTTTTCTGGGCTGTACAAAATGCAATATGCATGAATAATGCATATTTTTTTGGATTTCATATAGATATTTATCAATGAGTGGAGATAAAAAAATGGACGAACGGGAAAACACGGAAACAAATGAATACGTCTTGCAGGAGCAAGAAACAAAAAAACTTCTGAGTATCGCCGAAAAAAATTATGGATATTTTTAGGTATTGTTGCGGCGATCGGGGCAGCGGTCGGAATCGCCGCCATTGCGGACGGCGTAAACGGGATCAAAGTGCTGGGGAATTTCATCACCGACCAGATCCTCGGGATGAAATGGCCGAACGCCCTTCTGGGCATGGCATTTACTGCGATGTTCGGGGCTGAATTTATGACAACGCATTGGGGCGGCGCGTTTCAATTTTTTGTTTATGACACAATCAAGATCATTATTTTGCTGTGCCTGCTGATTTTTTTGATCTCCTATATTCAGAGTTTTTTCCCGCCTGAGCGGACAAAACAACTGCTCGGCAAATACAAAGGGATCTGGGCAAACGCCATGGGTGCGCTGCTGGGAACGGTAACCCCTTTTTGCAGCTGCTCCTCTATCCCGATCTTTATGGGATTTACGAGAGCGGGAATTTCCAGCGGCGTGACGTTCAGCTTTTTAATTTCCAGCCCGTTGGTGGATCTGGGCGCGTTTATCCTTCTTGCAAGCGTATTCGGATTTCCGATCGCGATCACTTATGTAATTGTCGGGCTTGTGCTTGCCGTGGTCGGCGGTACGATCATCGAAAAGACGGGTGTCGGAAACAATGTACAGGATTTTATTTTGCAGGGAACACTGGCTGAAACCGATGGCGTGGAGCTGACGAGGAAAGACCGCTTGATTTATGCCAAAGATCAGATGTTTTCTACACTCAAAAAGGTATGGATCTATATACTGATCGGCGTCGGGATCGGTGCCGCGATCCACAATTTCATTCCGACAGAATGGATCCAGATGGTGCTCGGACAGGATAAGTGGTACAGCGTGCTGATCGCGAGCGTCGTCGGTGTTCCGATGTATGCGGATATTTTCGGAACGATCCCCGTTGCAGAAGCTCTGTTTTTCAAAGGCGTGGGTGTCGGCACGATCCTCTCGTTTATGATGAGCGTGACCGCACTCTCCCTCCCTTCGATGATCATGCTTTCCAAAGCAGTAAAGCCGAAACTGCTGTTTTGGTTCATCGTCATTGTCGTCGCGGGAATCCTCGCCATCGGTTATATCTTTAACGCCTTGAATTTCTTATTCGTATAAAAAATCGGAGGTAAATATATGAAAATCATTACATTGGGAAATTGTTGCAAAAAATCCAGACAGAATCATGAAAATGCCGTTATTGCGGCAAAAAATTGCGGCGTGGAAGAACCTGTCAACATATCGGACATGAACGAGATCCTGCGCTTCGGCGTTATGATGACTCCCGCCCTTGTCATAGACGGAAAAGTTGTTGCAACGGGAAGAATGCTTTCCGTCGAACAAATCGAAAAACTTATCAAAGAACGTTTGTGAAAGGATCAGACCGGTTATGAATGAACAAAAAAACAGCCGCTGCTCCGCAGTCGGCGACGGCAAACCGAAAGTCGTTTTCGTTTGCGTACACATTTCCTGCCGCAGCCAGATCGCTGAATGCCTCGGAAAACTGCTCGCAAGCGATGTTTTCGACAGCTTTTCCGCAGGAACGGAAGTTCGTGATATCAACCCCGATGCCGTAAGGCTGATGAAGCAACTCTACGGCGCAGATATGGAAAAAACACAGTACAGCAAGCTGCTTTCCGCAATCCCCGCCCCCGACATCGTAATTTTAATGGGATGCAACGTCCATTGTCCGATCCTTCCGTCGCAGTACACGGAAAATTGGAATCTTGAAGATCCCTCAGGTAAATCCGACGAGGAATTTTTAGTTACCATCCGCACGATCGAACAAAAAATTTTGCAATTAAAAGAAAAATTAAAAAAATAAGCAAAGCGCTTGCGGAAAATCCGCAAGCGCTTTGCTTATTGACGGCGCGCCGTTTTATAAAAAGCCCTCTGATTTTAACGAAATTATCTGTTACTAATCACGCAAAATCGTCGCTCTTACTTTAAAACATAGGAACTAATATTTGATAGTAATTCGCTTACAAATGTCTTTTCAGTAAAAGAGATTTATACTAATCTTTTTTAGTTTCTATATTCAGCTCAACACGCTTTTTCTGTATTTGGAAGGGGTTACGCCCACGTATTTTTTAAAGATCTTGATAAAGTAGTTTCCGTCCCGATACCCTACGCACTCCGAAACGTCTTCCATCGACCTTCCTTCCATCAGAAGTTCCTTTGCCCTGCTGACACGCACTTTTGTCAGATAATCGCTGAACGTTACCCCCATTTCACGGCGAAACAGGTGGCTTAAATAGTAACTGCTCACAAACACATTCTGCGCAAGGATGTCCAGATTCAGATCTTCAAAATAATGGGCGTTAATATACTGAATTGCTTTATACAAATGCTCGCTCGTGTTTTTCTTACCGCGGCTTTCATACACCGCGTCAATAAATCCGTCCAGAATCTCCACCGTTTCGCGGCAGATATCCGAAAAATCCGCATTCTCCAGAAGCAGAAGCGAACTTTTCCTGATCACTCCCGTCAGCGTCGCGAGAGGCGCCCCCGCCTCGACCGCACTGCGCGACAAAAATGCCGTAAATTCATACAGTTTCGCCTTCACGATCTCTAAATCTCCGCTCGCATACGAAAAAATCTCGTTCAGAAAACGGTTGATGATCTGCTTCGCCTGGTTCTTATCCCCCATCTGCACCGAAGCAATCAGCTCTTTTTCAAGTTCGATCGGGTATTTGTTGTAATGCGGCTGAGATTCGCGGATCTGCATTTCCTTTGCCGCACGCAGCCGCTCCATGTTCATTTTTGAAATTTCAAGACGCTGACCGATATACTTCTGCTCTTCCTGCAACATATACCGTATGAGCATGGTCAACGTTTCCGCGATGCTCGTCATGCTCTTGCAATCGATCTGGCGGATCCCAGAAGGATCGCATTTTTGCGTATCCAACCCTACTTTTTCACATTTTTTACGAAATTCATCCGCAAAAAACTCGTCCTTATCCCATAAAACAACAGGCCCCGTGGTGATAAAACCGAGCAGCTCTTCTTCCAGCACGAGAGGCGTGATGCACATGATCAGTCCGCAAGGCGTTTCATAAATGTACGCCGAACCGATCTCCGCCGCCTTTTTCCCGCTGAACACGATGCTTTCGCGGCAGGCAAAATACCCCTTGCCGTATTCACAGATACAGCCGGGGTTGCGCACACACAACTGCTCTTCGCCATCCACCCCATACAGCGCAACATCCATCCCGCTCGTCAGCGAATAATTCCGCAGCAGTTTTTCCAGTTGTTTGAAATTCAGGATCTGCTTGAGTCCCGCTTCATTCAGTTTCATTGCCGCCTAAAAACACCAAAGTGAAATAAGTTACGGTGTTCTCACCATTAGTATAATTGATTTTTGCTTTTTTGGCAAGGGAAACAACGTTGATCCCGCACGCTTCTACCGAACTTTTCGCCTTTTGCGGAAACCGGCACGGTGCGGGAAAAGCGCATTTTTTACAGACGTTACAGCCGCCCGCTCCCAGCATCACACTGCCTTCCGGCAGTACAGGACGGATCAGGTCTTCCACTTTTTCATGCTCGATGCGCGCGACTTCCATGCCTTCGATGTCATAGCTGTCCTCAATACCGTGCTTTGTCGTGAACACAAACGCATTCGGATATTTGGAATACTTTGCTTTCAATTCTTCCAGCGTGCCCACATTGGGCGGACACTGCCAGGACTTATTGTAATTCCCGCAGAAGTTGGCTTTGCATGCCGCCACTACTTCTTCTGAAAACTCTATGTCCTGAAAGTCAAGTTCAGCATATTGCCATATCCTGCCTTCCGCCGCTTTCAGAGCGGCTTGTGTCGATTTACGCATCTTCTTCTCCGAAATTCATATTTTCAATGTAAGCATCCATAAATTCGGGTGACGCCGAAAGATCCAGATACTCCGCCCCGCGCGCGATCGCTTCGGCTTTTTTTACACTCTCTTTCCTGCAGAGACATTCCCTTGTCCCTGCCAGCGCCGTGTTGCCCACCGCCACGATCTTATCCGCCAGCGCCGCGGGGAACAGCCCCACTTTCACCGCGTTTTTCTTGTCGAGATAAAATCCGAGCCCGCCTGCCACATACAGACGATCGAGCTTTTCATACGGCACGCCCGCCGTGGAAAGCAGGACACAAATGCCCGCACACACCGCGCTTTTCGCAAGCTGAAACGCACGCACGTCGCTCTGCGAAATATAAACTTTTTCACTGATATAAAATTTGGATGTACCGTCCGCAAAGGCGCCCGTTTCGTCGATCACGCCCTTTTGCACCATCAGCGCGATCGCATCCACAAGCCCCGCGCCGCAGATCCCCGTAGCTTCGCCGCCGCCAATGACCGTGTACGCGATCTTGCCGTCCTTTTCGCAGACGCTGTCGATCGCGCCCGCCACGCCGCCCGTGCCGCATTCGATATTCGCCCCTTCAAAACACGGCCCCGCCGCCGTGGATGTGGCATACAGCTTTCCGTGCGCGTGCAGGATCATTTCACCGTTCGTCCCGATGTCCGCCAACAGGTTCACCCCGTCCTCGATATCCGCCGACAATGCGCCGACGACCGCATCCGCCCCGAAATACGCCGAAGTCGAAGGCAAAAGCACCGTTTCTTCCGCCGCAAGCCCCAGTTCTTCACCCGTAAGGCGCACCGTGTCCAGAAACTCCGCACGGAACGGATATTGTCCGATGCCGTGCACGTCCTTTCCCAAAAACAGGTGCAGCATCGTCGTGTTGCCGCAAACAGTCAGACGCTTGAGTTTTCCGAACGCAAACTTTTTATCAAAATACTCTATCGCCTCGCGCGTCTGCGCAAGTACGCTTTCCTGCAACAGCCGCTCTTTCCCCTCGTCTGCCGCCGCAATGCGGCTGAGAACGTCTGCCCCGTACGCACCCTGACGGTTCAGCGTTCCGAATTTGTCCAGCTCCCTGCCCGTTTTCAGGTCAGTCAGCGAAAAGGCAAGCGTCGTCGTGCCGATATCCAGCGCCATACCCATCCCTTCTTCACCGTCCGTGCGCAATCCGCCCGTCGCCGTATAGGTCAGACCGCCCCCTTCCGTCTCGAAAACTTCCACGAACGCATCGCTTTTTACCGTCGCAAGACAGGACAGCACATACCCGTCCTTTTCGCCTTCAAATGTACCTTCGATGACACGCACGCGGCATTTCCCGCATTTTCCGTTGCCGCCGCAACGCGCCGCCACCGCATATCCCTGTTTCTGCAAAAACGAGAGAAGATTTTCTCCCTTTTCACAGTTGTATTCTTTGATTTTCGATCCCGATAAAACTTTTATAAGCATGGCACTTCCCAACCGTTTTCCGAAAGCAGTTTCACGCATTCTTCAGTACTGTAACCGCGTCCGCGCGACGTTTCCGCCGCTGTATCCCGCGGATTCACGCCGTATTCCGCATACAGCTGATTCACCCCTGCCAGCATCGCCGCAGGATTTACTTCATGCACGTTCATGGAAACGGGAGGCTGCACGGCAAGCATCGCCACCGCCGCGATCTTCGCAAGCTCGCGCGATGTAATCTCCCCTGCATCCTGTTTCCGCGTACCGCAAACTCCGACGCGCCGCATCACCGCCATATACTTCACGTTCAGCCGCTGTGCGCGCTACGGTGCGACGGGAGCGTATCATATCGTACGGCTGCGCGAGGGAACGGATACGGATATTCCCGTAAAGAGACGGGAAGAAACGCTGGAAGCGATCGCGTCGGCGGGGTTGGATCTGTATTATTGCGTGGAGCCGATCGGAAAAGAACATACATACGGTGAAATTGCGGATGAGGATCACGCAGCAAGCAACTCGTAAAAATCCGCCGAACTTGTGTCAAGTGCGAGCAATCGCTCGATTTCCGCCTTCGACGTAAGTTTTTCCGTTGAAAAATTCAGCATAACGTAAACGCGACCCCGCTCTCTTTTAAAACCTGCTCCGCTCTCTCACGCAGGGAAAATTTCCCCGCACCCAGCAGGATCAGAAAATTTCCTTCCTTGTCCGTCTTTTCCCAATGCGCCGTTCCGTCGGCAAATTCAAATACCGTATATTCATTATCCCGTCGGACAATCCCCTTTATGCGGTGACAAAACTCCGAAAGGTCTCTGCCGAGCGCGCAAAGCACATTCTCAGGCAAAACGTCCGCAAACTCCGCTTTCGCTTTCTGAATCGTAATGTCTTCAAACTGCGCAGGCAAACTCCGCTCTTTTACCGCAAAATTTTCATCCGCAAGCCGCGCGCCCGTCGTAAAGTACAGCGGCGCATCCGCATTCAGGGCGCGCACCGCGTTTTCCAGCCGCAAAAGGGATGTTTCGTCCGAAAGATCCGTCTTGTTGATCAGAATGACGTCCGCCGCCGCGATCTGCATTTTGACCGAATTCAGCGAATACAGTACCTTTTCCGCATTTCGCGCATCCACGATACATACGGCGCCTCGCATCCGATACGGAACTTTCGCTCGGCTGTTGATAAACGACAAAATTTTGCGCATCTGAAAAGGATTGGCAAGCCCCGACGTTTCCACGATCACCCGATCATACCCCTCTTCCGAGAACGCGATCATCGCTTCCGCAAACTTTTCGCTGCGGCAGGTGCAGAACACCGAACCGTCGAAAATGCTCTCCACTTTCACCGCGCTGTGTGCCAGGATCGCGCCGTCTACGTCTTCGGCGCCGAAATCGTTCACCAAAACCGCGTTCCGCCCCGGATGCCGCGCCAGAAAATCTTTGACAAACGTCGTCTTTCCGCTGCCCAGATACCCCAGGACAAACCACGCGTCCGCCATCAGAGCTTCGCCTCGATTTCCTTGCTCAGCTCATCCAATCCCGGTATGATCGACGAATATTTCAGTTCGCCGTTGATCAGCATGCTCGGCAGCTGTTTGATACCCATTTTCATCACGCGCGCTATGTTCTCTTTTACCGTGAATTTATATTCCACCACGTCGATCTTATCGCCGTATTTCTCTTTCGCCGCATTTGCCATGCCCATCATGTAAGTACATGCCGCACAGCTGGACGAATCCAGCGTGAATACTTCGATCAAAGGCTTTTTCAGATTCGCGTAGTCGGGGATCACAATTTCAAATTTGCTGTAATCGGTCGCTTCGTAATTCTTTACCAGCTCTTTTACCTTTTCATATTCAAGTACCGCCTGCGCCGCGCCGATCGTGTTTTCCACCGGCACATCATAAGGCATGTCACAGCCCGGCGACACAATAAAGTTGTGATTGCTGTCCTTTACGCTGTCGATCAGCTCCACAACGTATTTCATATTGTCTTGTTGCGAACCGTGCAGCATCACCGTCGTCAGCGGAATATTTCCGCCAACCGCCACATCGTATTTCTCCGTGATCGGGCGGATATCCGCAATACGGATATTTTCGTCCACGGAAATGGAATCGGGCTTCGTCTTGCACATACATTCGATGTTCCGCGTCGCGTCGCCGCAGACAAAGAAAGAACTGTATACGCCCATTTTTCGGATCTCGTCGAAAATCTTCGTGTACGGCGCCGACAAAAATTCTTCAAAATGATCGGAACTGATCTGCGAAACCAGCGGATCCACCACCGCGATCACATCCATGCCCGCTTCCACGTACAGCTTCGCTTCCGCAATGATAAAGTCTGCACAATACGCGATCAGATCGGAAACATATTCGGGCTCGTCGAACATGTCCATGAATATCTCCGTGCCGCGCAGGTGCGACGCCAGCGTGAACGGCCCGCATACCAGTCCGTATAACGCCGTCTTATCCCCAACGCTCGCTTTCAGCCGCTCCATCGTCCGCAGGATCATCGGCAATCTGCCGCTCTCTTTCGTCGGCATCTTGCAACGGCAGGGTATCAGACGCGCTTCATCGTACGGATGCGTCTTGACCGTCGGCGGCGTGTCTTCCGACCATTGCAGTTCACACCCGAGTATCTCCGCTTCCACCTGCAGATCAAACAGTACCGGCTGCCCGTCCGGTCGGTACAGCTTGTTCACTTCCATCAGCGCATCATACAGCTTATCTTCGTCTTTGAGTACCTGAATCGCCGTCGCACCCGTCAGCTTCCCCGCATGGATTCCCGCAAACGGCACCCACGCCGGACGATCTACTCTCTTATGCTGCAATATATCAAACAACAGTTGCTTTCCCATTCTCTTATTTCCTTTCTATTTTTATGCTGAAAATTTACCGTTCCCCCCGTTCTCAGCCAAAAAAGCCCGATCCGAAAGGTATCAACGGTATAAAGAAAGGCAGCCCGCAGGCCGCCTTTTTCGCACCGATTGCTCAGTCAAAATACGAACGCGCTTTTTCCGCTGCGCTCGCCGCATCCGGCGTATACGCATCCGCTCCGATCTCATCCGCAAACGCCTGCGTTACCGGAGCACCGCCGACCATCACTTTCACCTTGTCGCGAAGTCCCGCCGCTTTCAGCGCTTCAATGATGTCTTTCTGATACATCATCGTCGTCGTCAGAAGCGAGGACAGACATACGATGTCCGCATTGTTGTCCTTCACCGCCTGCACCACTTTATCCGCATCGCAGTCTACGCCGAGATCGACTACGCGGATCCCCGTTCCTTCGATCATCATCTTGACGAGGTTCTTACCGATATCGTGCAGATCACCCTTGACCGTGCAGATCACCGCCGTCCCGACAGGTTCCACGCCCGATTCCGCCAGTGCAGGTTTCAATACCGCCAAAGCCGCATTCATCGCACGCGCCGCGATCAGTACTTCCGGTACAAAAATTTCATTGTTCTTGAATTTTTCACCGACGATCCCCATTCCGACGATCAGTCCCTGCGTCAATATGTCTTTCGGCGATGTTCCCGCCGCAAGTTCTTCCGTTACCAACGCCGCCAGATCTTTCGCCTTGCCGCGCTGCAGCAAAGCAGACATTTCTTCAAATTTTGCCATCTCTCCTCATTGCCTCCATGCAATTCTTATCTTTATTATACACCCGTCTTTCCAAAAATGAAATGGCTTTCTTTGTTGCAAAAGGGTAAAATCTTGCTCTTTATTTGCCACTTCAGGCTTTCAGATAGAAAAATTTTGCTATTTCTGTACTTTTTTGTCCTGTCTCGGAAATATTGCAGGCGCGCTTGCGCTTTCGGTTCCGCCCGCAAATTGTACAGCCGCGGCGCCCCCCGTTGGGGGGGGCGGGGCCCCTACCAAACAAAAGCCCCCGAAGCGGTAAGGGGGTATTTTTTTTTTATAGGCGGTATTATACTGCACCAGTTCCCACTTTGTACCGGGCATCAGACGATGGTCGGGACAAGGAATGTATCCGCCCAGATCGACCAACCTGCGGATGCGTTCGATCTCCGCATCCACTGCCGCTTTGTCTTTGCGCAAAGCCGTCTTGTCCATCGCGCCAACGCCGCGCATCTCTTTGCCGAATTTCTTGCGCGCAGGCTCGAACTGGTCGCCCCATGTCCCTATCTCGATCGGGAACATCGTATTCACTCCGTTTTCAAACCAAATCGGCAGCAGTTTTTCCGTTACACCGTCACAGTCCAGAGATATGATGTCTATGCCGTATTTTTTGCAAAGATCGTTTCTCTTTTTATAGTGTTTGGCGCACAGTTCTTCAAACATCGCGGGCGAGATCAGCGGCCCGTTTTTGAAGCAAATATCCTCCCAATAATGCGCAAAATCAAACTTCACGCCCGTTTTCAGCACCTCTTCCGCTACCTTGTACTGCATATCCGCGTAGGTATCGATGATCTCCGCAAACAGATCGTAGTCGTCGCAGATCATATACGACATTCCCACTACCGACAGCATACTGCGGATATCCCCCAGAACACTACCCAGATGCAATCCGATCGGCGTATCGCCGCGATCTTTTTCAAACTGTTCTTTAAAATATTCAACCGGCACTCTGTCCGCCGAAAATTGCATTTTCGGCTTGTACAGCTCTTCAAACGCCGCACGGTCTTTTAAAAGGTAATCGTCTTCCGCAGGGATCGAGCCCGCACCGTCGCGCACCCGCTCGATCAGTCCCAGATAGTTCTGTACGCGCTTGAAGCCGTCCGGCAGCACTGCCAATACCTTCGTTTCAAAGGCGGGAAGCAGCCCGGTATTCCCGCCGCGTACCCTGTACCAGTTAAAATCCCAGCCCAGGATCTCGTTCAGCCGCGCATCCGCATCATTACCGTCCGCCCACGCCGCCGCAAGTTCCTTGCTGATATGCCCCTGTTGCGCCCATTCGTCCAGTAACTCGTTCCAGTACCCGAAATGCACCGCTGGCAAACGGTCAACCCCTTTGTAATGCAAAAGATTGTATGCTCGTTCACGATTTGTCATTATTTTTTCTCCTTTTTATGGATATCTTTTGTATTGTATCATCTTTGTTTCGGCAATACAATAGCTGCCCTTGCGGAAAAATATGCAGAAATTGCTTTTCAATTTTTCCGCCTTATGTTACAATAAAACCGTCAAATGATCCCGAAAGGAGAAAATCAGCGTGTACCTGAAATTTCAAAACGACGTGCGCGAACAACATAACATCTTTGCCGCCGTACAAAATGACCTTTTCCCCCTGCTCAGCCTATCGGTCATGGGCGTCGGAGAATTCCGCTGCGGAAAAAATTACCTCACCGAACGCGAGGGTTACAACTGCTATCTTATGCTGTTCACCCTCAGCGGACAGGGGAAACTTGTCTACCGCGGCAAAACTTTTACCGTGAAGCCGGATACGGTCATGCTGATCGACTGCAACGAATGGCAAAAATACTGCACCGACGGAAATGAATGGAATTTCCGCTTTGTCCACTTCAGCGGCACGGCCGCCGCATACCTTTACGAAAACATTACCGCGGGCGACCGCTTTATCATCCCCGTCCGCGATACCGTTACCTTCCGCGCCGCTTTGAACGAACTTTTTTCCGCACCGCGCATCGTTCTGCCCCAAGAATTTTTAAAATGTTCCGCCGCTCTCGGAGAAGCCTTCGCACTCCTGCTAAACGAACAAAATTCCGCCGAGAACCACGTGCGGCCGCGCGCACGCATCCTGCGCGCCAAAGAAATCATCGAAAAAGATTATGCAAAACCTGTCTCGCTCGATGAACTCGCTGCCGAATGTTTTTTATCCAAATTCTATTTCGTGCGGTTGTTCCGCCTGCATACGGGCTTTTCTCCCGGCGCATACCTGCGCTCCTTTCGCATCACTCAGGCGCAAAATCTTCTCAAATCGACCGACAACGGCATCGAGGAGATCGCCGAACAAGTCGGCTATACAGACGTCTCCGCTTTTATCCGCGCTTTCCGTCAAGTCACAGGACTGACCCCCAATCAGTTCCGTAACCTTTAAACTCTGCCAGTCTTTCCGAAACTTACACTCTTTTTTAATTTATCTTTTCCATCCTTTCCAGCCTTCCGATTTATAGTATCGGGTTTGTCTCAAAAAAGCATAGAGGCCAGAAGGCGTCTTGCGCCTTCGGGACAATTTGCTCATTTTTTCTGATTTTTCCGATACTGCAAAGGGGTGACACCTTTCAGGCGACGGAAAATCGTCAGAAAGTTGGCAGGATTTGCAAAACCGCAGCGACAGCCGATCTCCTTTACCGAAAGATCGGTACGACTGAGAAGTTCACAGCATTTTTCCACCCGAACTTTAGACAAATAATCGCAAAAACGTTCTCCGAGCACCCGATGAAATACTACCGAAAAGTAAGCGGGCGAATATCCCGCAACGTCGGCACACTCCGCCAGCATTAGGGTTCTTGCGAAATTTTCGCCCACATAATCGACGGCGGCTTTCAGTTTTTCAAAATGTCTGTACCGATCTCCCGCCGAAACGCGCGGATGATGCCTGTATAAAAGCGTCAAAAGCTGCAGAAGTTTTGCCTTGATCATCAGCTTGTAACCGTCTTCGCGCCGCCTGTATTCCGCCGCAATCTCGCCCATCAGCTCCGCGATCTCTTTTCCGTACTCCGCCGACGACGGTACAAAATTCGCAAACACTTCTTCACTGTTGAAAAAATTTTCAATGTAGCGGTAGTCCACCTCGTCCGCTCCGCGCCATACAAATTCGGGACGAAAACCGATCACTGTCACCTCCGCCCGCTCATGCGTCCCGCGGACGGCATGCGGCTCGATATGGTTGACGATCACCGTGTCGCCGTCCCCCGCCTCTACCTCGCGTCCCCCGAAACGGTATATGATCTTTCCGCCTTTCACTCCCGTTATTTCCAGGTAATTGTGAAAATGCGCATCTTTCATGACAGTGTCCTGCGTGTAAACAAACTCTTCCAGAAAAAAACCGAAGCCTTGCTCCATCTGCCATTCATCATGAATTGTTTTCATTCCGCACTCCTTTTTTCCATTATAACACATCCGAAAAGATTTGGTATATTTTTTTAAAATTTTGGTATCTTTTGATTTTTTCTTTTTTTATATTCTTTCTTTACTTGTATTTTTTTATATGTTATACTGAAAAAAACTCTTAAATAAGAAAGGGAGGGAAATTTATGACGACATCCGAACGTTTTAAAAATTTTATGGAAGGCAAACCGATCGACCGACTGCCTGCGATCGAATGGGCGCCCTATTGGCATCTCACGGTCAACCGCTGGAGAGAAGAAGGACTGCCCGCCGATTGCGTGACTCCCTACGACATCCAGAATTATTTCGGGCTGGATAAATGCTGCCAGAGTTATTTCACCTGGCAGACAGCACAAACGCCACAGCCGCAGGAATACGGACACGGGATCATTCGCGACGAAGCGGATTATGAAAGGATCTTACCCACCTTATATCCGGAACCTTTTCTTCCCAAAGAACATATCGAATGGCTGAAAAAAACGCATGCAGACGGCGACACTCTGCATTTCTTTACCGTAGAAGGATTTTTTTGGCAACCGCGCGTATTGCTGGGCATTGAACCGCATCTTTACAGTTTTTACGATCAGCCCGAACTGTATCACCGCATCTGCGAAGACAACGCCGCATG
>CATYEP010000013.1 GCA_958405585.1 uncultured Eubacteriales bacterium | reverse complement strand
GTTTATGGCAAGGCTTTGAATATTTTAATTTTAAAACCAAAATACTTTTGAAAAGTCTGTAAACAGATTAGCTGTTTTCGGCTTCGGGAAGTTTTTGCGGGCAGCGGTGTGTTTTACTTTCCGCAGAATTTTTCGGATAGTCCTGCGAGCTATTAAAAATCCGCAGAACGGATGATTTCCGTTCTGCGGATGATAAGTTTTCTGACTTATAAAGACGAGACCAAGAATTATTCTTTGAACATTCTGTTGAGACGTTTTGTGATAGAGCGGATGTTTTCGCGCACGGCGCTTCTGGCGCTTCCGCCGATCACTTTTCTTGCTTCCACGGACTTACTCACGCGGACGCGCTGGAGGATCTCTTCGTCAAAGAGTGTGGAGAACTGCTGGTAAACAAACAAGTCGAGCTTGTCCAACGTCTTGTTGTTTTCGATGCAGTAGCGGACGATCTGCCCCGTAACGGCATGAGCGTCGCGGAACGGCATGCCTTTCTGAACGAGATAATCGGCAATGTCGGTCGCTGTGGAGAATCCGCCTGCCGCCGCATTGCGCATTTTCCGCGTATCGAAGGAAATGTTCTGCAGAAGTTCGTTGAAAATACCGAGGCATCCCAAAACGGTCGATTCGGCATCGAACAGAGTCTCTTTATCTTCCTGCAGATCTTTGTTATACGAAAGGGGAATTCCCTTGATGACGGTAAGGATCGCCGTAAGATCTCCGTAAACTCTGCCTGTTTTGCCGCGTACGAGCTCCGGGATATCGGGGTTCTTTTTCTGCGGCATGATGGAAGAGCCGGTGGAATATTTGTCCGAGATATCGATGAAACCGAATTCATCGGAAGAATAGTAAATAATATCTTCGGAGAACCGTGACAGGTGTGCCATGACCGTGGAGCAGCAGAAAATGTATTCGGCCACGAAATCGCGGTCAGAAACGGCGTCGATGGAGTTTTGGGAGATCTCCGAGAAGGAAAGCAGGCTTGCGGTCATTCTGCGGTCGATCGGGAAATCGGTGCCGGCCATCGCACAGCTTCCGAGCGGCATCACATCGGTGCGTTTATAGCAGTCGGTGAAGCGTTCGATGTCGCGCAGGAACATTTCGCTGTAAGCGTTGATATACTGAGCAACGGAAATCGGCTGAGCCCTGCGCATATGCGTATAACCGGGCATAATATACTGAACGTTATTGTTGGCGATGTTCAAGAGCGTATTGACCAGCGCTTTGAGATGTCCGCAGACGTTGACGATGCTGTCCTTGACGTACAGACGGAGGTCGGTCGCGACCTGGTCGTTGCGCGAACGTGCGGTGTGCAGCATTTTGCCGGTCGCACCGATGCGTTTTGTGAGTTCCTGTTCGACAAAGGTGTGAATATCTTCCGCGCCTTCCAGCTGCAGACTGCCTTTTTCGATATCGGCGAGAATATTTACGAGAGTATCGCTGATCTTATCTGCGCTTTCTTTGGGGATGATCTGTGTTTCTCCAAGCATCTTGACGTGTGCGATGCTTGCCAGGATATCATGCCAATACAATTTGTAGTCGAAAGAAAGCGACTGGTTGAAATCATCGGCGCTTTTTGCGCTCGGCTGTGTAAAACGTCCTTCCCACAATTTCATAATTTAACTCTCCGTAACTTTTTTAAGCCCATTTCGATTGACTTATTTCTGCGAAAACTTTAAAATAATGAAGTAAAGTATTGCCGCAGTGCGGAGTTTATGAAAGGATAAACCTCCGCTTATTCTTATTCTAATATATTTTGCGGAAAAATTCAAGTTATTTTACGAAAAAGAGACAGAAAATTGATTATTTTGGGAATCGATCCCGGGCTTGCCACATTGGGGTACGGGGTCTTGGAAAAGGATGCGCGGGGCAACGTGGCGGCGCGCGATTACGGGGTTGTGCTGACTCCGAAAGAAGAGAGGCTGCCGACGCGGCTGGCGATCCTGGAAGAAGGGTTGAATAAACTTCTGGATAAATGCTGTCCGGACGAAGTGGCGGTGGAGGAGCTTTTTTTCTCCAAAAACGTTACGACGGGCATGGCGGTGGCGCACGCGCGCGGCGTGGCGCTTTTGACGTGTGTCAAGCGTTGCGGGCGGCTGTTTGAGTACACGCCGATGCAGATCAAACAGGCTTTGACGGGGTACGGGAAAGCGGAAAAACGTCAGATCCAGATCGTTACGGCGAATCTTTTGCATCTGAAAGGGATCCCGCGACCCGACGACGCGGCGGATGCTCTGGCGGTGGCGCTTTGTCATTCGTTTACATCAAGACTGTCGGGGCTGTATTCCATTTAAAAAAGACAAAGAAACGCCGTTTGCGGCGGAAGGCGGAAAGACATGATCGGATATATCAAAGGCAAAGTAATTTATTCAGATGCCGGTATGGTACTTTTGGAAAACGGCGGGATCGGATACGAAATTCTTTGTTCGGGCGCGCTGTTCGCAAAACTTGTTACGGACAAGCAAGGCGAGGCATATACCTACATGCAGGTGCGTGAAGACGGGATCACGCTGTTCGGGTTTGTATCTCCCGAAGAAAAGAATATGTTTTTAAAACTGATCACTGTTTCGGGGGTTGGCCCGAAGATGGGGATCGGGATTTTATCGGCAATGAATATCAACGACATAGCGGTGGCGATCGCGACGTCGGACGTCAAGATGCTTTCCTCGGTCAAGGGACTGGGCAAAAAGACTGCGGAACGTATCATTTTGGAATTGCGCGAAAAAGTGACGGCAGGGGAGCTGAAACCTTCCGAAAGCGGCAAGATACCCGCGCAGGCTGTCGAAAAGATGTCGGACAAGGAAGAAGATGCGATCGTGGGGTTGATGTCGCTGGGATACACACGTGCGGAAAGCGCGAAGGCAGTTAAAGGGGCTGTGGAAAAGGGTGCCCAAAGCCTGGAAGATATCATCATGACTGCATTGAAAAGTATGTAACGTATAGCGGAAAATAGGGAAAAAGGAGGGCACGGCAAGTGGGATTTGAAGAAGATTTTGAAAACGGCTTTGACGAGCGGCTCGTCATGAGTACGAAAGGCGAATACGATCTGGAAGAAAATGCCCTTCGCCCCAAAACGATGGCGGATTATGTGGGACAGAGCAAAGTCAAAGAAAATCTGTCCGTGTATATATCATCGGCAAAAATGCGTGGGGAGGCATTGGATCATGTGTTGTTGTACGGGCCTCCGGGGCTTGGTAAGACGACGCTTGCGCACATCATAGCGGCGGAATTGGGTGTGCAGATCAAACTGACGAGCGGCCCTGCGATCGAGCGGAGCGGCGATCTGGCGGCGATCTTGACCAATCTGAACGAAGGGGATGTACTGTTTATTGACGAGATCCATCGACTGAACCGTTCGGTGGAAGAAATATTGTACTCCGCGATGGAAGACTATGCGCTGGATATCATTGTAGGAAAGGGGCCTGCGGCGCGGAATATTCGTTTTTCTCTGAAAAAATTCACGCTGATCGGAGCTACGACCAAAGCCGGGATGCTGGCATCGCCGCTGCGTGACCGTTTCGGTGTTCTGTGCCGTCTGGAAATGTACACGCCAGCGGAACTGGCGCAGATCGTGACGCGTTCGGCAAAGATGCTCGGAATCGAGATCGAACCGGATGCGGCGAATGAAATTGCGCGCCGCTCGCGCGGCACCCCCCGTATTGCGAACAGATTGTTAAAACGTGTGCGCGATTTTTCGGCGGTCAAGGGGAACGGGATCGTGAATCTTGACGACGCAAAATATGCATTAAAAAAGATGGACATTGACGATTTGGGACTGGACGATACCGACCGCGGGCTTTTGCGTGCGCTGATCGAAAAGTTCAACGGCGGGCCTGCGGGGTTGGAGACATTGGCGGCGACGATCAACGAGGATGCAAACACCATTGAGGACGTGTATGAACCGTATCTGATGCAGTTGGGGTTCATTGCCCGTACGCCGCGCGGCAGAGTATGCCTCAAAGGCGGCTATGCACATATGGGCGTAAAGATGAGCGAGAAGCAAAAAGCGCAGATCTCCATGTTTGACGAGGAATAGAGGCTACAGAAAAATGTTGTTGAAATCGGATTATTATTATGATTTGCCGGAAGAACTGATCGCGCAGACTCCTGCGGAGCCGCGCGATTCTTCCAGGCTGCTTGTATATGACCGCGCGACGGGGAAAACGCAAGACCGAATTTTTCGGGATATCAAAGAGTATCTGAAAGCGGGCGACGTGCTTGTTATCAACAATACAAAGGTTTTGCCTGCGCGTATGTTTGCGTACACGAAAAACGGCGGACGTGTGGAGGTTTTGCTGTTGAAACGGCAGAATCTGACCGATTGGGAAGTGCTGGTCAAGCCGGGGAAAAAGGCGAAAGTGGGAACAGAGCTTGTCGTTTCGCAAGAGCTGTCGCTTACCGTAAAAGATCGCACGGAAACGGGCGAGCGCATCGTAGAGTTTCATTTTGACGGGGTGTTTGAAGACATTCTTTCGCGGGTAGGCAGTATGCCGTTGCCGCCGTATATCCATGAAAAACTCAAAGACCAGAACAGGTATCAGACGGTGTATTGCAAGACGGACGGTTCCGCCGCCGCGCCGACGGCAGGGCTTCATTTTACGAAGGAGCTTTTGCAGGAAATCAAGGATATGGGAGTACAGGTCGCGGAAGTTTTGCTTCATGTGGGGCTTGGGACGTTCCGCCCGGTCAAGGAAGAGGATCTGACGCACCATGTCATGCATTCGGAGTATTATTGTGTATCACAGGAGGCGGCGGACATCGTGAATGCCGCAAAGCGCGAAGGCAGGCGCGTGATCGCCGTCGGAACGACGTCGGTGCGTACGCTGGAAACGGTAGCGGATGAGAACGGATTTTTGCGGTCCTGCAGCGGCGATACGTCGATTTTTATTTATCCTCCGTACAAATTCAAGTGTGTGGATGCTCTGATCACGAATTTTCATCTACCCGAAAGTACGCTGATCATGCTGGTTTCGGCTTTAATGGGCAGGGAGCAGTGTCTTGCCGTGTACAAAGAAGCGGTGGAGAAAAAATATCGGTTTTTCAGCTTCGGCGATGCAATGTTTATCATGGGCAAGGAGAAACAGGAAAAATGATCTACACGCCGTTGATCCTGAAAGCCGCGCGTATTGCATACACCGCGCATGCGGGACAGACGGATAAGGCGGGGATGCCGTATATTTTTCATCCGTATCATGTTGCGGAACAGATGAGAAATGAAACGGAGATCTGTGTAGCGCTTTTGCATGATGTGGCGGAAGATACACAGGTGACTCTATCCGATCTGGAAAAGGAATTTCCTGCGGATGTCGTTGCCGCGCTGAAGCTTTTAACTCGTAAAGAAGACGAGGACTATTTGGATTATATACGCAAAATCAAGACCGATCCGATTGCAAGGGCGGTTAAGATTGCGGATTTACAGCATAACAGTGATCTGACGAGAATTCCGCAGGGAACTTTGGCTTATGAAGAGGCAGAGAATCGTTGTAAAAAATATGCGGAAGCACTCGAAATTCTTACGGGAAATAAGAAGACTCCCGATTGTGAAAGCAATGTTGAATAAGTCGGGCAAGAATTCATGAATCAAAAAAGGAAAAAATATTTTGGCAGAAAAATTTTCGTTTGAAGTGATAAAAACAGACCCGGAAACGGGAGCGCGTGCGGGTATTTTTCATACGCCGCACGGGGATATAGAAACGCCGGTTTATATGTCGGTCGGCACACAGGCGACGGTCAAAGGAATGCTTCCGCGCGATCTGAAAGAAGCGGGATCGCAGATCATCCTTGCCAACACATACCATCTGTATATGCGTCCGGGTCATGAGCTGGTAAAAAAAGCGGGCGGATTGCATAAATTTATGAACTGGGACCGTCCGATCCTGACGGACAGCGGCGGATTTCAGGTGTTTTCGCTGGCGAAACTGAATAATATCAAAGACGAAGGTGTCTGGTTCAATTCGCATATTGACGGAAGCAAGCATTTTTTCACGCCGGAAAAGGTCATGGAGATCGAAAATGCGCTGGGTGCGGATATCATCATGCAGTTTGACGAATGCAGTGAATACGGCGTCGATTACAAATATGCGCAACGGGCGCTCGATCGTACGGTGCGTTGGTTGGAAAGGTGCGCAAAGGCGCATTCCAATGAAAACCAGGCGCTTTTTCCGATCGTGCAGGGCAATTTTTTCAAGGATCTGCGTCTGAAAAGCGTGGAAGAAGCGAAGCCGTTTGCAAAGTACGGGATCGGGATCGGCGGGCTTTCGGTTGGAGAGCCGAAACCGTTGATGTACGAAATGCTGGATGCGATCCAGCCGGTGCTTCCGACGGACGTTCCGCGGTATCTGATGGGGGTGGGAAGCCCCGATTGCCTGATCGAGGGCGTGATGCGCGGCATCGATATGTTTGACTGCGTTCTTGCAACGCGCATAGCCCGTAACGGTACAGCTCTGACGAGCAAGGGAAAAGTAGTGGTGCGCAATGCCGTGTACAAAGAGAATTTTACACCGCTCGACGAGGAATGCGATTGTTATTGCTGCCGAAATTATACGAAAGCGTACCTGCGCCATCTGGTGAACGCAGGCGAGATGCTATCCTCTATGCTTTTGTCCATGCACAACATTACATTTTTGAATAAACTCATGCGCGGATTGCGTCAGGCGATTCTGGACGGAACGCTGAAGGAGTTTCGTGCGGCGTTTTATGAAAAGTACGGACAGGCATAACGTGTCGGATTGTGTCGAAACGGCGAAAAGTTGGTTTTGCGGGTAAGATTTCATAAAAAAAGGCGGAAAAACAGTTGCCAAAATTTCGCAAAACCGCTATTATAATAAAAAGGAATTGATTTCAAATAAGGAGAAATTTCAAATGTGGATGAATCTTTTGGCGGGTGAAACGCAAAACACATCTTCGTTTATGGATTATTTGTGGATCATCGTCATAATTGTGGTGCTGGTGGCATTTTTTGTCTGGTCTTTCATTTCCCAGAAAAAGAAGCAGAAAGCTTTCAATGAAACGATCAACGCGATCAAACCGGGCAGCAAGGTAAAGACGATCGGCGGCATTGTCGGCGAGGTGGTGGAGATCAACGACGAAGAAGGCACGTTTGTTTTGAAAACAGGCGACAGCGAAGGCAATTACAGCTACATGAAGTTTGACAAGCAGGCGATTTATCAGACGGATGCGAAACCCGAACCTGCAGCGGCGCCTGCGGAAGAAAAGAAAGAGGAAGCTCCTGCTGTTGAAGAAAAAGCGGAAGAAAAGACGGAAGAAGCTCCTGAAGAAAAGAAAGACGAAACACAGGACAAGTAATTTCCCGAAAATGGAATAGAACGGAAACCCTCCGCATAGCTATAAAATAAAAGCTGTGCGGAGGTATTTTATTATGCAGAGTGAGAAAGGCCGGACGGCGGCGCGGATCGGGAAAAGTATATGTGTATCGGCGCTGTTCACGTTGGCGGCGGTTCTTTTGTTTGCATTGCTTATCAAAATGTTTGCCTGGGGATCATCCGTGATCATGCCGGTAAATCAGGTCATCAAGCTGGTATGCATTGCCTTGGGCTGTATCGTTTGCCTGGCTGGCGAAAAGCCGCTCTTATGCGGCGTCTTGTCGGGATTCGGTACATCGCTGGTCACTTATTTTTTGTTTGCGGCGGTCGCAGGGTCCATTTCTTTCGGCTGGGGAAATATCTTGGATTTGATTTTCGGTGCGATCGCGGGTGCGATCGGAGGAGTGCTGGCAGTACTGCTGCGCGGAAAATAAGAAGAGATTGGTTGAAAAATCCTTTCCTGCTGCGCAGAATTACAAAAAAACGCTTGCAATTTTCCCGCCTGTATACTATAATAGAATAGTAAAATAAAAATTAAAAATACAGAGGAGATTGTTATGAATAAGATTAAGACGATCGCACGTCCGGCAGAACGCAAAGTAACGGGATGCGGTGAATGCAGAAGCACATGCCAGTCTGCTTGCAAAACCAGCTGCACGGTTGGCAACCAGTCCTGCGAAAGAATTTCGAGAGAGAACAATCCCGAAAAGAATAACTGAACGCAATCATCGTTTAAGGAGCAGGCAACCTGCTCCTTAAATTTTGGTTTTTTTGCGAAAAGCAGGGAGTGCGGTACGCGGCAGGCGTACCGATTACGGAGTAAATATGGTTCACGTATTTTCATATAAAGACAAGCATTACATATTTGATACAGGCAGTTCGTCTCTGCACGAATGCGATGAAAAGGGCGCGCTGCTGCTGCGGGAGAAACTCGGCGAAAAGGTAGATACGTCGGGGATCACGCCCGAGGAGCGCCGCGAGTATGAAGAAGATTTTGCGCAGCTGGAAAAGGAAGGGTTGCTTTTTAAGGAAGAGGTAAAGGCAGGCCCGGTCAAGAGCAATGAGGTGAAGGCGCTTTGCCTGCACATTTGTCACGATTGCAACTTGCGTTGTAAATATTGTTTTGCGGATGAAGGCGCATACCATGCAAAGCGGGAGTTCATGAGTCTGGAAACGGCGAAAGCGGCGATCGATTTTTTGATCGAAAATTCGGGTAACCGAAAGATTCTGGAAACGGACTTTTTCGGGGGCGAGCCGCTGATGAACTTTGATGTTGTGAAGCAGACGGTATATTATGCGAAGGAGCAGGCGGCTAAGCGCGGCAAGAAATTTTTGTTTACGCTGACCACAAACGGTTTGCTTCTCAAAGATGACGTTGCCGAGTTTCTGAATGAAGAAATGGAGAACGTAGTTCTGAGCATTGACGGGCGCAAGGAAGTGCACGATGCGGTGCGCAAGACGGCGAACGGGAAGGGCAGTTTTGATCTGGTCATCGACAATCTGAAGAATTTTGTAAAGATCCGCGGGGACAAGCATTACTATGTGCGCGGCACGTTTACAGCGAAGAATCTGGATTTTTCCAAGGATGTATTATTCCTTGCGGACAACGGTTTTGACAGTATTTCGATGGAACCGGTGGTTACGGATATACCTGATCTTGCGATCACGAAGGAAGATCTTGCGAAAGTATGCGCGGAATACGACGTGCTTTGCGACAAATATCTGGAGCGTTGGGCGGAAGGAAAAGGGTTCAACTTTTTCCATTTCAATATCGATCTGGAAGGCGGGCCTTGTCTTTCCAAACGCGTGAGCGCGTGCGGGGCTGGGAATGAATATTTTTCGGTCGTTCCGAACGGGGATATTTATCCTTGCCATCAGTTTGCGGGCGACGCGGATTTTAAAATGGGCAACGTATTCGAAGGGAAGCTGAACGAGGAGATCCGCGGAAAGTTTAAAAATTCCTGTTTGTTCACGCGGGAAAAGTGTGACAAATGTTTTGCGAAGTTTATCTGCAGCGGCGGATGCAGCGCCAACAATTATCATTTTAACGGAGATATCAACAAGCCATACGAAATCACCTGTGAGATGATGAAAAAGCGCGTGGAAGACGCGATGCATATATTGGCGAGCAAGAAAAAGATGGGCGGCTGAACGGCAGTTTGTCCGTAAACGGAGAAAAAATGTCTGAGATTCGGAAAGGCAAGAATGTATTTTTGCACAGCCGTGCATATGTGTCGGGCGATGTTACGCTTTGCGACGGGGCGAATGTTTGGTGCGGGGCGTGCATACGCGGCGACATTGCGCCTGTGAAGATCGGGCGGAATACGAATGTGCAGGATAATGCGACGATTCATGTCGGGTATGATCGTCCTGCGGTATTGGGAGAAAACGTGACGATAGGGCATAACGCCGTTGTGCACGGATGCACGATCGGAGACAATGTGATCGTGGGTATGGGCAGCATTGTTCTGGACGGTGCAAAAATCGGTGCAAACTGTATTATCGGTGCGGGAACACTGATCCCGGGCGGGAAGGAGATCCCGGAAGACAGCGTCGTGGTCGGAAATCCTTACCGTATTCTGCGCAAGTGCACGGAAGCGGAGAAAAGGAACATTGCACTGAATGCGAAAGAGTATGTTTTGCTTGCGGAAGCGTATGTGCGGGACGGCGAAGGGCAAAAGTGAAGCCTATACGGCGGAAATTATGATAATCGGGTAAAAATCCGTAAAAATAAACAATTTACACTTGACTAAATTTCCGAACTTTATTATAATTATTAAGTATATTTCTTTTGATCGGACAACCTCTGCGCGGACAAAGACGCAGCGGCAAATGTTTGGTTTGTTTGGGAAGAAAACACTTTTTTAGTTGCAGGAGGAGGCAATGGGCAAGAAGAAATCGGTGGTACTGATTATTCTGATAACCATCGTGCTGGTGGGGCTTTTATTTATAAGCGTAACGCCGACGTTCCCGGTTAAGTCGCCTTATAATT
Organism: uncultured Eubacteriales bacterium; assembly: GCA_958405585.1. Classification (GTDB taxonomy): domain Bacteria; phylum Bacillota; class Clostridia; order Christensenellales; family Borkfalkiaceae; genus Borkfalkia. The sequence goes on along the minus strand of CATYEP010000013.1, from coordinate 10,802 downwards.
TCAGGTCTTTGCTGAGCATTGTGGATCTGGGATCGGATCTGGGTGGCGGTTATTCGGTGGTATACTATCCGGATGGGGTCATATCGGCGGAACAGTACGAGGGAAAGGTAGCGCAGTACGAAGAGCTGAAAGGTACGGAAGATGAGATTTCGGATCCTTCCGAGGAATATGTGGCGCATGGCGGAGTTTATCTTTCGCAGGAGATCATGGAAGGGGATGAAGTTTCGGAAACCTTTCTTGCGGAATTTGACAGCGCATATGCGGCTGTTAGGTCCCGTTTTGAAGGAAAGAATTTCACGGAATATTCGGTGAAGCTGCAGGACGATTATACGATCGTCGTAAATATACCGGATGTTTCGGAACAGGAATCCGTATCCACGCTGTTCAACTCCTTCTCCTATAGCGGTAGTCTGCTGTTCACGGACGATGCAGGAAATGAAATGGCGGGTACTTCCGAAAACATCAAGAGTGCGGGAGTGATCGGTTCCGGAGACAGCGGCTATGCGATCGTTATCAACTTTACGAAAGCGGGCAGAGCGGCGTTCAGTGAAATGACGGGCGCGATGGTCAATTCCTCCTCTTCGGACAGTTCGAGTTCGTCGAGTGCGACGATGTATATCCGTGTCGGCGATAATGATCTTGTGGCGAACGGTATATCCGTAACTTCGCAGCTGGATCAGGATGCGATTTATATCAGCGGATCGTATTCGACGCGCGAATCGGCGGAGACGGTAGCCTGCATGATCAATTCGGTTTTGGATGAAGATGCAGTCTTTACCCGTTCGCTGACGGTAGGCGAGATTTATTCTTATGGACCCACGATGGGTGAAAACGTAGCGCTGATCGCGGCATGTGTGATCGGGGTTGCGATTCTGGCGATGATCGTTGTGTCGCTGGTGCGGTACAAAGGCATGGGACTTGCGCACATATTCGGATTCCTGACATACGCTCTTGCATTGATCCTTTGCATTTCGCTGATCGACGGGATCATTGTGAACATAGCAGGGCTGCTTGCGATCGTGCTTTCTGCGGCAGTCATGTGCGGCTTCAACTATTATGCGTTCCGGAACATCCGTGATGAATTCAATACGGGCAAGACGCTTACGGCGGCGATCAAATCCGGATACAGAAAGAGCTTGGCTCTGACGATCGACGCGCACATTGTTTTATTCCTGGCGTCGCTCGTGGTTTATCTGATTGCGCTCGGATCGGCGCAGTATATGGCTCTGATCTTCATGCTCGGTACGGCTTTGTCTGCGGCATGCACGTTGGCGGTCACGCGGTTCTATTTCTATATGTTCCTGGCGCAGCCGAAAAATAAAATAGCGTTCTGCAATTTCAAACGGGAGGAAACGGAAGATGAGTAAGTTGCTTTCCAAAAAGGGCCTGTTTCTTTGCATGGCGATCGCTCTTGCCATAATCATTGCGGGCGCATTTATTGTCGGGTTTATCGGTTTCAATGGCGATTCCACGCAGAAGGATTTCACTTCGGTGGAGATATCGGATTTTGCATATTCGTCGCACGATGAAACGGTGCAGGACGAATTGTATAATTTCTGCAAAAGCGAAATCGGAAACAAATATACGATTAAGGATTATACGCTTCTGGAAGGCCAGACGGGCGGTGCTGTACTGCAGTTTGTAGTAAGCGGCACGCCGGACGCGGATTTTTGTGCTTCGCTCAAGAGCGCGATTGTTGAAAAAAACATAGAAGGCGTCAGCAGCGAACTTGTTACGGTTTCTTTCCATACTTTGGAAAACGCGCCTTATTACAATTATATCTGGCGTACGGCAGTGGCGGCGGCAGTCGTGGCAGTGATCCTGTTTGCGTATGTTGCGGTACGTTTCCGTTTGGGAATGGGTGTGGCAGCGCTGATCGCGGCAGTGCATGATGTGCTGGTCATGCTGGCGCTGGTATCGATTTTCCGTATCCCTTCGGGCGTGGCTCTCGCGGGAGTGGCAACGTTTGGCTTGCTGTTGTCTGCGGTCGTGAACATGTTTGTGTTCGGCAGAATGCGCCGTGATTTCCGTACGGAAGAATTCAAGGATAAACCTGCAAAAGAAGCTGTTGCACAATCTTTGAGTGCTTCTAAAGGACTTGTGCTGGGAATTTCTGTCGTTTTGGCGGCAGTGGTGGTTGTGCTTGGTATTATCGGTGCGGTAATCGGCACAGATCTGACTTTCCTGGCGATAGCGGCTCTGATCAGTGTTCTGGCTGCTGCTTATTCATCCTTGCTTCTTGCTCCTTCGCTGTACGCGCTGATCAAAGAAAAATCGGATGCCGTACGAGCGGAAAAAGCAAAATATAATTATTCTTCGGATAAGAAGAAAGATAAATCGGCAAAAGCCGTCGAGCCTGCCGGTGAAACTCGCTGATAAGAATTTTCAAAAGTGGGCGGACGATCATCCGCCCACTTTTTTCGCCGGATTTGGCAAAAGACGGTATTTATGGAAGGGGACAAAAATATATACGACGGAAATTTTCGGGAAAACTTTTAAATCCGACATTATTGGATGCGAGAAGATTTTTCGGGGACGGCCGCGGAAGATCATGCAAAAGAAATAATATGTGCGGATGATCATGAGTAGGACAGCCGGCAGGCATAGAAAATTCGGCGAAGGGGTATAGTTATGAAAAAGATAATATCGGAATATACGTTTTCAGCCGAAGAGCGTTTACGGGTGAAAGCACTGGCAGAGTGTTGCGGGCTGCATGAAGTTACGGCGTCAATATTGTATTCGCGCGGTGTGGATACACCGGAAAAAGCGGAGCGTTTTTTGCACCCGTCCAAGAAGAATCTGCTGTCGCCTTTCTTGATGCGCGGAATGCGCGAACTGAAAGAAAAAATTGACGGCGTGAAATCGGAAGGGAAAATTGTCGTCGTATTCGGGGACTACGATGCGGACGGAATCGGAGCTGCATCCATTCTGACGGCGGCGTTGCGCGCGTACGGAGTGCGCTGCGCAGCGCATATTCCGGAACGGGCGGAGGGATACGGGATGACCGTGCCTGCGCTGGAAAAACTGATTGCGGAGAATGAGCCTGCACTGATCGTGACGGTAGACTGCGGTATTTCCAATCGGGAGTGTGTGGAATATATCAAATCGCGCGGTGTGGATGTGGTCGTGACGGATCACCATGAACTGCCGGACAAGTTACCCGATTGTACGATCGTGAACCCGAAACTGGCAGACGATTATCCGTACGATAATCTTTGCGGAGCGGGCGTAGCTTTTAAAATTGCATGTGCGCTGTTGGGCGAACGTGCGTATGAATATCTGGATCTTGCGGCGATTTCTACGGTGGCGGACAGCGTGCCGCTGACGGGAGAAAATCGAGATATTGTCTACGAAGGGCTGAAACTAATCAACCGCCGTCCGAGGGCGGCGCTCAGGAATCTTCTTTCGGGCAGAAAGGATGAAACGACAGCGCAGACGCTGGCGTTTACGATCGCTCCGCGCGTGAATGCGGCGGGCCGCATGGGCGACGCCAATTGTGCTTTACGCCTGTTCACGGCGGAAAATGCGGAAGAAATTTATGATCTGAGCTGCCGGTTGAACGAGTACAATATGGAACGCCAGCAGCTTTGCGATGAGGTTTACAGGAGTGCGAAAGAACAGATCCGTAAACAGGGGGCATACGGGAATGTAATCATGCTCTGCGACGAGAGCTGGAGCGCCGGTCTGATCGGGATCGTGGCAGCACGGATATCGGAAGAGTTTAACCGTCCGGCGATTTTGTTTGTGAAGAACGGGGAGTGTTTGAAAGGATCGGCGCGGACGATCGAGAATGTAAATATCTACGAAGCGCTGAAGGCATGTTCGGAACATATCAAGGAATTCGGCGGGCATGCACAGGCGGCAGGGGTAAATATTCTTGCGGAAGAATTTGAGCCGTTGAAGCAGGCTTTGGACGAATATATCGGCAGAACCTATACAAAGGAAGATTTCATTCCGTCGGTAGCTGTTTGCGAGGATGAGGGACTGGTATTTGATCTTGCGTTTGCGCAGGAATTGGAACGGCTGGAACCGTTCGGTGTCGGAAACAAACGTCCGCTTTTTAAATTGGAAACGGAAAAGACGGCTGCGCGGCGTTTGAAAGAGGGTTCGCCGCATATCAGTATCCGTGCGGACGGGTTGGATCTTGTATGGTTTGGCGGAGAGAGTGCGTTGCCGCTTCTCGGTTCTGATCTGCACAAGACGCTGGTATTCGAATGCGGCATTTCGCGTTTTAAGGGTAAAGAGAGCGTGCGCGGCCTGGTCAAGGAAATGCTTTGCGGCACGGCGGGCGGAGAAAGCACGGGGCTTTATAAATTCCGAAACAATCTTATGCGGCTTACGCAGCCGGAAGTTTCCGTTACGGCGGAAAAGGAATCTTCGGCGCAGATCTTCGAGAGGATCAGCAAGGCGCGGAAGTCGTGCAATTACGGGCTTTTGCTGGTATGTTCGGAGGAAGTCCCGCCGCAATTTGCACAAGCTGTGGAAGGATTGGAAACGGATCTTTTTTATTTGAGTTCACAAAATATCGGCAATGCCGTGCTGATTTCTCCGGCGGCGGATGTGGCGGTTTCGCTGTATCGGGATGTAGTTTTCCTGGATAATCCCGCAGATTTTCATCTGAAAGAGCTTGCAGGCAAAAAAATTGTTGTCAATCGCGAAATTTGCGGGTATAATGATATTGCAAAGCTTGAAACGTCGCGTGAGGTGATGAGCGAGATCTACAGGGGACTGAAAAGCGGGGCGGAATGTGAAGACAGCGTGGATTTTGCATTGGTTTCGGGACTTGCTTTTCCGCATACGCAGATCATCTTTGCGCTGGAAGTATTTTTGGAACTTGGATTTTTCCGTTTTGACCGCGGACGGCTGACTGCGGTACACGGAAAAAAGTCTGATCTTAAATTATCGAAATTGTATTGCGCGGTATGCGCATTGAAGGAAGGTTCATGAACACTGTTTTGCAGATGATTTATGACAATTACACAGGTGCCGATCGGGAAAAGCATAACCGAGCCAAACAATAAGCGCAGCAGGCACAATCCGGGCAGAAGCGTGAGTCGGGAGAGGCGTATTTTATCCACCCTTGTGCGGTTGCGCAGATTTTGATGGAGCTGGGGCTGGACAGCGCAACGGTAGCCGCCGCGTTTTTGCACGATGTGATCGAAGATACGCCTGTGACGGAAGAGGATATCCGCACGAATTTCGGGGACGAAGTTTTGGAATTGGTTTCGGGCGTCACGAAATTGGATAAGATCGTATTCAAGTCGCGTGAAGAGGAAGAGGCGGAGAATTTCCGCAAGATCTTTGTCGCGATGGCGAAGGATATCCGAGTCATCATCATTAAACTTGCGGATCGCCTGCACAATATGCGTTCGCTGAATTTTCTGTCCAAAGAGCGCCAGATCAAAATGGCACAGGAAACGCTGGATATCTATACACCGCTTGCAGGAAGACTGGGTATTTCCCAAATCAAGTGTGAACTGGAAGATCTCTGCCTGAAGTATCTGGAACCCGAAGCGTATGAATTTCTGGTGGAAAACATTCATCAGAAGTTATATGAGCGCCATAATTTTGTCGATTTTGTCGTAAAAGAGATCAAGAACATCCTGGACGAAAGCAAAATCGAAGGAGAAGTATTCGGGCGGCCCAAACATTTTTATTCCATCTATAAAAAGATGAAGACGCAGAACAAGACGCTGGATCAGATCTACGATCTGACGGCGGTGCGCGTCATTGTGGGTACGGTAGACGAGTGTTATGAAGTGTTCGGGAAGATCCATAAGCGCTGGAAACCGATACCTGGCAGGATCAAAGATTATATAGCTACACCGAAAGCAAACATGTATCAGTCGCTGCATACGACGGTCGTGACCAATTTCGGGCAGCCGTTCGAGATCCAGATCCGCACGTTTGAAATGCACCGTACGGCTGAATTCGGTATCGCAGCGCACTGGAAATACAAAGAAAAGAAGACGGAAGATTCGACGTTTACCGAGCGGCTTTCCTGGATCCGTGAAGTGTTGGATTGGGAAGGCGGTTTGAAAGATTCCAAGGATTTCATGCAGTCCCTGAAAACGGAGCTGTATTCCAACGAGCTTCTGGTATTTACCCCGAAAGGGAAAGTGATCTCTTTGCCTAAGGATGCGACTCCTATCGATTTTGCGTATGCGATCCACAGCGAGATCGGCAATCGCTGCGTGGGGGCGCGGGTGAATTCCAAGATCGTGCCTTTGAACTCGACGTTGCAGACGGGCGACGTTGTGGAGATCATTACATCTTCCAATTCCAAGGGGCCTTCGTGGGATTGGCTGAAGATCGTAAAGTCGTCGAGTGCGCGCGCGAAGATCAAGCAGTTCTTCAAGCGCGAAATGAAGGAAGAGAACATCAAGATCGGCAAGAGCATGCTGGAAGCAGAAGCCAAGCACCGCGGCTATAATCTTTCGGATATCCTTACGGAAGAGAGTTTTGCAAAAGTATCTGAAAAGTTCTCGTTTTTCTCGCAGGATGAGATGTTCGCATCGGTGGGATATGGTGCGATCACGGTCAATCAGGTTCTTTTCAAGCTGATCGATTATTATAAGAAAGAAATTCCGAAGAAACCGGTATATCACGGTGTCAATGCGAACAGCGATTCGGGCGGCGTGATTGTGAAGGGCATGAGCGGACTTTTGACGCGGTTTGCGGGGTGTTGCAATCCTGTTCCGGGCGATGAGATCGTGGGGTTTGTTTCGCGCGGCAGGGGTGTCGTCATTCACCGTGCGGACTGTCCGAACATTAAAAACCTGGAAAACGAAGAGGGGCGTATTTTGCCTGCGGAATGGGCGGATACGAACGGCGGCAGATTTGTGGCGGGCATCGTGATCAAGGCGAAAGATCAGGGTGTGGCGCTTTCGGTTCTGACGAACGTGGTCAGCGATATGCGCCTTATGATCACGGGCGTCAATTCAAGGTTTGACAAAAACAAAGATGCAGTGATTGAGGCGAACATACGCCTGAACGGGAAAGAAGAGATCGATCTTCTTATTAAAAAGATTCAGGCGGACGAGAGGATCACGGAAGTATTCCGTACGGCAACGAAATAAAGAGCGGAGGGAGATATGAATATCTACACAGTGCCTTCGGGCGTATTGCATGCGAATTGTTATCTTTTGACGCAGGACGGCAAGACGGCGGTGATGATCGATTGCGGCGGCACGGAAGCGCTGAATTTTGCCGCGCAAAAGGGATTAAAGATCGAATACGTATTGCTGACGCACGGACATTTTGATCATATCGGCGGCTGTGCGGCGACGCAGGCGTCGGGGGCGAAGATCGGATGTAGCAAAGATGAAGTAGATGTGATCAACGGGGAAGGGAACCTTGCAAGGCAAATGGGCATCCCCGTGACCCCGTTTACGGTGGATTTTACCTTTAAGGACGGCGATTCTTTTGAATTGTGCGGTATTCCGTTTTTTGTGATCGCAACGCCGGGGCATACGCCGGGCGGCGTGTGCTTTCTGAGCAGGGACTCGCTTTTTACGGGTGATACCTTGTTTCTGGAGAGCATCGGCAGGACTGATTTCCCGGGCGGAAGCATGAGCACGTTGATATCAAGCGTAAAAAAGCTGTTTGCCATTTCCGGCGACAAGACCGTTTATCCGGGGCACGATGAAACGACGACGTTGGATCATGAACGGAAGTATAATCCGTATGCGCAGTAATTTTTGCGCAGAAAAGCAGATGACGTATGAAAGAAAATGTAACAAAACAGGAGTGTAGCCTGGATACGGATGCAGAGTTTCTGCGTGCGGAACTGATGGATGTCATGCGTTTGTTCGGGGCAGAAGTGCCGCAGGTTAAGCACACATTTTGCGCTCGCGGATACAAATTTGATAATGCGATCCGAGTCGGCGACAGAGAATATTCGTTCAGCGAGGAGCAGGAATACATCGGGGAGATCGAATTCAAACGGTATGCGCGCAGGTTTGCAAAACTTGCGTTATACGAAGCGCTGAAAGCGGAAACGGGCAGGCGCATGCCCTGGGGAGCACTGACGGGGATCCGGCCGACGAAACTGGCGTATGCGGAGGAAGAGGCGGGCAGAAATTTTGAACCGCTGTTTGAAAAATTCGGCGTAAGTCGGGAAAATATTCGACTTGTGCGTGCGGTTTTGGAATCGCAGAAAGGTATTTATTCGCGTGAGAAGGGAATCGCGGATTTATACATCGGTATTCCGTTTTGTCCTTCCAAGTGTAATTATTGTTCGTTTATAACGGCAGATATCAACCGTACGGGGCAGTATCTGGACGGATATCTGGACGCACTGGAAAAAGAAATTGCGGCGTGCAGGGGGCTGTACCGTAAATTAAAAAGTGTTTATATCGGCGGCGGAACGCCGCTTGTATTGCCGGCGGAGGCTTTGAAACGGGTACTGGATGCGGCGGCGCCGTTTGCGGCGGAGTGTGCCGAGTACACGGTGGAAGCGGGGCGTCCGGATGTGTTCACGGACGAAAAGCTGCAGATGCTGAAAGATTACGGTGTGACCCGTATTTGTGTAAATCCGCAGAGTTTCAGCGATGCTACGCTGCAGAGGATCGGGCGGAATCATACGTCGGCGGATATTTACAGGGCGTTTGAAATGGCAAAGAAATTCGGCTTTGACGTGAATTGTGATCTGATCGCGGGGCTCACGGGCGAAACGGTCGGAGAATTTTGCGGGAGCATTGACAAGGCCGTGGCGCTTTCACCCGAAAATATCACGGTGCATACGCTGTGCCTGAAAAAGGGAGCAAAACTCAAGGAAGAGGAGTCGTATCTTTGTGTGGCGGGGATCTCGGAGATGATCGCCTATTCGCGTGAAAAACTGAACGAGGCGGGGTATGAACCGTATTACATGTACAGGCAGAAATACATGGCGGGGAATTGTGAAAATACCGGCTGGACGAAACCTGGCAAAGCATGCATTTACAATGTGGATGTGATGGAGGAGATTTCAGACAATATTGCCTGCGGCGCGAATGCGGTCGGGAAAAAGATCTTTCCGTCGGAAGGCAGGATCGAGCGGATCGGCGCGCCGAAAGATATTCCGACGTATATACAAAAAATTCAGTCGATCATTGACTTAAAACGAAAATTATATTGCTGATTCAGTTTACAAACGCAGAAAAATGTGTTAAACTTATATCATGCGTAATTCAAGGGCGCGCGGTTCTCCTCGCCGTACTTTGATTTGCGTGAATAAAAGATTTCCAAGGAGTAAAACAATGGAAAAGGAAAAGAAAAATCAGATCATCGAAGAGTACAAGCGTCATGACGGCGACACGGGTTCGTCGGAAGTGCAGATCGCGCTTTTGACGGAGCGCATCAACCATCTGAACGAGCATTTGCAGCAGCATCCGCACGACAATCACAGCCGCCGCGGACTTTTGAAAATGGTCGGACAGCGCCGCGGCCTGCTCGATTATATCAAGAGCAAAGATATTGAAAAGTACAGGGATATCGTTTCCCGTCTCGATTTGAGAAAATAAGCGAAAATAAGGGCGGAACGTGTGTTCGGCCCTTTTATAAATTAGGACAGGCTTGCCGCAGTCGGAATAGCCGAGCGTATATTCGGCGTTATACGGGATAAAAAGCAGGATCCGAAGGGGAGCGGCGCGGCCGCATTTTTGTGCGGGAAATGCTGTAAAGAACGCGTAAGATCGGGGATCTTTCGCGGAGAGTATAGAGTCAAGGAGTGTATAATGAAGAACAATTACAGACAATTTGAAACGGAAGTGGGCGGAAGAAAGGTCATCGTAGAGACGGGCAAATATGCAGAGCAGGCGAATGGTTCGTGTGTGGTGCGTTGCGGCGATACGGTGGTGATGGTCAACGTAACCATGTCCGATTCGCCCCGGGAAGGAATGGATTTCTTTCCTTTGCAGGTAGATTTCGAAGAAAAAATGTATGCCGTGGGTAAGATCCCCGGCGGATTCAAAAAGCGTGAAGGAAGAACGAGCGATAAGGGGATTCTGACGTCCCGTCTGATCGACCGTCCGATCCGTCCGTTGTTCCCGAAGGGATTGTTCAACGATGTCGTTGTGATCGCGACGGCGCTTTCGGTTGACACGAACATTCCTCCGGAACCGTTTGCAATGATGGGCAGCTCGATCGCGCTGAGCATTTCGGATATTCCGTGGGCGGGGCCTACGGGTTCGGTGCAGGTGGGATTGGTGGACGGACAGTATGTCATCAACCCGGACAATGCACAGCGTGAAAAGAGCGTTTTAAGCCTCGGGCTTTCGGGAACGAAAGATGCCATCATGATGGTGGAAGCGGGTGCGAAAGAAATCTCGGACGAAGAGATGGTACAGGCTATTTTGTTTGGGCATGAAGAGATCAAAAAGCAGTGCGCGTTCATTGAAATGATCCAGAAAGAGGTCGGCAAACCCAAGCGCGAGATGGAATTGTATCATGTTCCCGAAGATATCGATGCGGCAGTCCGCGCGTATGCGTCGGATATGCTTGACAAGGCTTTGGAAGAATTTGATCGTCAGGCCCGCGAAGAAAAGCAGAATGAAGTGGAAAAGGATGTTCTGGCGCATTTTGCGGATACGTATCCCGACAAAGCGCGCGAGATCAAGGACAGCCTCTATTATCTGACAAAAGAAAAGGTTCGCGCGAAGATTCTGGAAAAAGGTGTCCGTCCCGACGGAAGGTCGCTCAAAGAGATCCGTCCGATCTGGTGCGAAACGGGTATTTTGCCGCGTGTACACGGTTCGGCGGTGTTTACGAGAGGACAGACGCAGGTTCTTTCTACCTGCACGTTGGGCACACTGAGCGAAGTG
>CATYEP010000012.1 GCA_958405585.1 uncultured Eubacteriales bacterium | reverse complement strand
TGCCGATGCAATCACCACTTTCCTTGCTCCGTCCGGATCTTCTGTCGCTGTCTGAAATTTTACTATGACAGCTGCAATTATATATCGAAAACCTTTTATTTTTCTTTTCAATAACTTTTTTAAGAAATTATTTATTTTAGAAAACAGAAAATCTGTCCATAATTTTTTACTTATTCTGACAAAGCACGCGAAACTCTAAAGCACGACGGCAGATGGCAACTTTTGTTACGGTGCCTTAATGTTACGAGAGACCATTATCACAAAAATTGTCATAGCGGGCAGTCTTCCTCGTAAATAGCTTTCGTCGCAAGTAAATTTTATTGCAAGTGAACTTTTTTACGGGAGCTACCCTTCGCAGAAGCCTTGACCGTGGATAGTTTCATCTCTCAAGACTTTTTTCAGTAAGATTTCATTGCAAAATGTCATCGCAACGGGAAGCATTCAGAGTTCTTCGTTACGGAAAGCAATTGATGCAAAAGGTCAACGTACGGGCAGTCTTTGCCATAAGGGAAAGCCCGTCCTCTCGCCGATGCCGCCCTTGAAGGTCATGATAGAGTTGCCCCTGTCAGGGCAATGACCGTACACCTCAGCGTCTTTGCCACCTTCATGGCTACGATCACGGATGCGGAATTTCCCGACGTACTGATCCCTCAGAAGAGATCTCCCCGACGGCAGAGATGACTTCCGCCCCCACGTCGTTCTTCAGCGCCTTATTGGTAGAAACACCCGATGAAAAAGAAATTGCAGCGACGGCGGAAATCATCTGTCTGAGCAATTTCTCGTCCTGCGGATAGTGCCAACTTTTCCCTGCAGGTACTGACCAGTGCCGCCAGACGCAAGGCGAACTTTTTAATCTGACGAAATAACGACAACAAGGAATAAAAGATCATATTTCTGAATTCTTCCGTTTCCACCTGACACAAAGCCGATATTTTCAGAACATATAAAAAGGCTTGTTTTGCACAAATAGCACAACAAGCCATTCAGAGGCAGCAACGCGAAAGCAAACACAATTCGCTTGAATTTTGACTTAATTTCGACTTATTTTCAACCTGTTTTCGACTTATTTCCGAGTTTCCTGTATTGGCCACCAAAATCATATCAACCGAATAAGAGATCCTGACAAGAAACCCTGCTTCCTAAATGTGATACAAGGGGAAAAACCGCTGAATAGAAGTTATTTTACCAAAACAACGACAGCAAAAAAACGTTTCTGACTTTTTCAAAGTATTACTTACTGTCCGCCCAAAAACTATTTTTGAAAAAACTCACCTAATTTTTTTTAATCTCCTGTTTTCATCGCTAAAAAATATAAACAATGTCGTTGTTATTCACCATTTCTCGAATTTTTCTTAAAACTGAATATTCCCAGTCTGATCGAATATCAGCCTATCCCGCAAAAATTTTTTCCGTGCTTCCCTTATTTGAATATTTTTACGCCAAAAAGGATCGTGTTGTTTTCAAATTTATGCACGGAATCTTCAACGAGACGGCCGCGGTGATTTTTCAGAAGAGGTTTTAATTTTCTACCCAAAATCCATTTTAAAAATAGGGCGCAAACAAAAATTTTATGCGCCATAATTTTTTCTTTGCGCCCCTTATTTTACAAAAAATTTTTGTTAAAGACTAAATAAAAATATTTTGTTTTGTTTTGCATTTTTCTACTTCTAAAAACCGTTTCCTCCTGAAAAACAATTTTTCTGCCGCATTTCAGCTTTTTTCTGATTTTCCCTGTTCATAGCAAAATACTTACATAAAATATAATTTTTGTACGAAAAATTTTGCAAAATATATTATAGATACGCAACCAGCAGGTTATATTCAAGCTATTTCAAAAACAGACATAAAAGTATCTTCTTTATTTTTTGCGTTTTTTCAATTTTATACGGCAAAAGGAAAACAACTTGTCTTTGAAAAGTTTACTGCTATTTACAAATAAAATTTCTAACAAAATAAGGCAATAAATCTTATTTTGCATTGCTTCATTCGCACGTACCAGGAATGTCAAGAGCATAAATTTTTAAAAAATAATTTTAATGGTATGTTTTCAATCAATATTTTAAACGTGAATATGTCTTGCCGAACCCATAATGACACCCTGCAGATAGTTTTTTATGATTCGACCAGCCATTTTTACCGAATTTTGCGAAGTATTTGCCTTATCCACAGCATTTTGCCTATATTTTCCTGAAAAACGCCTTTTTTTTCTCCAAATTGCGTATCTTGACATTTTTTAAACCTTGCGCTATACTTTTTTATAGTCAGTTATCCACAATATAGGCACAGATTGTTAATTGTTTGCTATTTTATTTGCAAAATGTAAAATTTTTCTTTTAACTCTTGCCCGAAGATACGGAGAAAAAACGAAAAAAAGCAGTAGTTTTACGTCAAAAAGTTTTTTACTCTGCGGAGAGTTTTTTATATAATCTGCAGCTTTTACAAACTTGCAAATCTTTTTATTTGGTAAAAATCATATCGTCTCGCAAAGCATTATGATCCAACGATCGAGGGGGCAAAAGTTTTCCAAAAACTTAAATCTCTCTCCCCGCGGAGAAAAAATACTTTAAAAAACCGAAGAATTTTACCGTCATGTAATACTATCTTAAACATTATGCGAAATTACCATCATTGTCCTATGCTATATGCAGAAGATTTACCGCCCTGCAAGGCGTAGGTGAGAATAAAAAACCGCGCCTTATGGATGGGCTTAAAAATAAGATTTGTTTAATTTCGGCAAATTTGTGTTCTTTAAAACAAAAATTTTGATAAATTGTGTTCTTTAAACCAAGTTTTGCAACAATTTATAAAAAATTCGGAATTGACTAAAAAAGTTTTTTACTGATTTTCAAAGAGATTGCGAAAAATCCTCGAGCCTGTGCAAAAGCTGCAAGCTGAAGAAACCTGACAAAGTAAAATCGACCGAAACAATATCAATAAATTACATAATCAATCGAAAGATAAAATTTTTCATTGATTAAGAAGATAAAAAAACTGACCGATTTCATGGGCGGACAATTGCTATATGAATAAGGAATATTTTTAAAAAAGCGGCGCATTCAAAGGAAAGCGGACGAAAAAAGGAGAGGCGATATTCATGGAAGATATAAAAAAGGCAGTCGCGCATCAGCGCGCATTTTTTGCTACGGGGAAAACGCTGGACGTTTCGTATCGGAAAGCGGCATTGGAAGCTTTGCGGGACGCGATCAAAGCAAAGAGAAGCGAAATCATTCAGGCTCTGTATGAAGATCTGGGAAAGAGCGAAAGTGAAACAGTGATGGCGGAGCTTGGGATCGTACACGAAGAGATCGGTTATTTACTGAAAAATTTACATCGTTTTACGAAACCGCAGAGAGTGAAAAGCACGCTTTCGCAATTTCCTGCGAAGTGTTTTACTTTGGCGTCGCCGTACGGATGCACGCTGATCATGAGTCCGTGGAATTACCCGTTTCAGCTGACGCTTTGCCCGTTAGCGGACAGTATTGCGGCGGGAAATTGTGCGATCGTGAAGCCGAGTGCCTATGCGCCGTCGACAGCCGAACTGATCAAAAAAATGATCGCCGAGACTTTTGCGCCCGAATACGTTACGGTAGTAACGGGGGGCAGGGCAGAAAACACGGCGCTATTGGAACAAAAATACGATATGATTTTTTTCACGGGCGGAAAGCTGACGGGGACTTTGGTAGCGGAAAAAGCGGCGCGCACTCTTACGCCCGCGGTATTAGAACTGGGCGGAAAAAGTCCCTGTATCGTCGATATCGACGCGGATCTTCCGCGGGCGGCGCGGCGCATTGTATTCGGAAAACTTCTGAATGCGGGACAGACCTGCGTAGCACCCGATTATCTGCTTGTCCACGAAAAGATCAAAGCGGCGTTTTTAGAACTTCTGAAAGAAGAATTTGTTCGGCAGAGCGGCGAAAACGCGCTGGAAAATACGAATTATCCGCACATTATCAACGCGAAGCACTTTGAAAGGGTCAAGGGACTGATCACGCCCGAAAAAGTTATTTTCGGCGGGGATTTTGACAGCGAAACGCGCAAGATCCAGCCGACGATCCTGGACAACGCTTCTTTTTCCGATCCTGCCATGCAGGAAGAAATCTTCGGGCCCGTATTCCCCGTGCTGACTTTTTCCGATTTTGACGGAGCAAAGGAGATGATTGCAAAAAATCCCACGCCTCTCGCTCTGTATTATTTCGGAAAACGCAACGAAACCCGTGCGCTGACTGAAATTTCTTTCGGCGGCGGATGCGTCAACGATACGATCCTTCATCTTGCGACGCCGTATATGGGATTCGGCGGCGTCGGCGAAAGCGGCATGGGCGCATACCACGGCGAACGCGGATTTCTCGCTTTTTCTCATGTCAAAAGCATTCTCAAAAAGGGAAAAGCCGAACTTTCCCTGCGCTATGCCCCGTATACCGAAAAAAAGAAGCGCTCTCTGCGGCGCTATCTGGGTTGAATTGTATTCTTCAAATTTCCTTTTTAATCTTTTCCTTTTTCGCGTTTTCGTAAAGCCGTCTTATTTTGCCGTCATATCGAATTAATGCCTTAGCGCTACCATAAACCGATCTCAAATTAAATGCACAGACCGTTTTGACTCATACAGCTCTTGTACAATACGTCTTTTAAACGGGATTTTGTAATATTTTCAGTGATACCTCCTGTTTTTTTCGGACAAAAAAGCCGTCGCATGCAAAAGAATTTGCATGCGACGGCTTTTATTTTTCAACGTCTTTGCGACTGCAACGCGGTAAATCTGCGCTCGGTTTTTGATTTTTCTTTTCCTGCGGGTCAGCGAGGCTGATCCGCATTCTTTGTGCAAAGGAACGTTTTTGCGTCCGAAACGCGGATAAAATTCAGCTTATTCGCGAGAAATGCGCGTGCCGCAATACGGGCAAACCGTTTCCGTGCCGCGGAAGGTGACTTTTGCACCGCAGGCAGGGCATTCGCGGGTAAATTCGCGCTCTCCGAGCGCCTTGTTTTCGTTGAGGGCGATTCTGTCCGCTTCGCGCCGATAACCCGTTATGTACTGTTTTTTAAACAATACGTCGATCTTATTTCTCACTTCTTTTTCCGACATACCAAGCTGGGCGGCCAGTTCGGGAACGGTATACAGATGTTCCTTTTCGATGGCGTCCACGATGCGGACGTATTCTTTCTTTCCGCCGTAGGCGACCCAACCGATCGGGCATCCGTAAAAGGCGCAGGCAAGGCAGGCGATCCCGATCGCCCACATGGCAGGCTGGGCGATCCCCAAGCCCACGCCAAGCAATACGCCCCCGACAGGGAACAAAAATGTCAAAATCATCGCCAGAATAAATGCTTTTCTCACCGTTGCAAAAATAGGCTGCATACTTCTCTCCTTTTCGGAAACATAACGCTGCCGCTATTTCCGATTGTTTCCAGTATAATAAAAATTTGCAATTTTGTCAACGGTACGCAAAATTATATTGTCTTCCTCCTTGTCCGGATCTCGTTTGAAACGTGCAGAGCAAACCGCGGCGCTTCCGAAGCAGACGAAGGGAAACGATTCGCTGATTTTTAAAAGTTCATTGACATCCGGGCACAAATATGGTATAATTTAAGAGACAAAGTCTGAAAGGAAGGTAAGGAAAAAATGGGACTTTTAAAAGTAATCGAATGGACGGAGACGAATTCTGACACCATTGTACATAAAGTAGATCTGGCGGGAAACACGATCAACCGCGGATCGGTGCTGAACGTACGGGAGAGTCAGGTTGCGATATTTTGTGACAAAGGCAGGATGGCGGACGTATTTTTGCCGGGATATTACAAACTGGACACGGACAGCATACCTGTCCTGACAAAACTTTTATCGTGGAAATACGGATTTGAAAAGCCGTTCAAATCGGACGTATATTTTGTGAATACGCACCAATTCACGAATCAGAAGTGGGGTACATCCTCGCCGATCATGATCCGTGACAAAGATTACGGTGCGGTGCGCGTGCGCGGATTCGGGACGTATGCTTTCCGAGTCAAGGACGCATTTATATTCATGAAAGAGCTGTCGGGGACGCTTTCCTCCTATTCGACGCGGGACATTTCCGATTATATCCGCAGCATGCTGGTGATGGGAATTTCGGACGCGATCGGGGAGAGCGGCATACCCGTACTGGACATGGCGGGGAACCTAATGGAACTGAGCGCGGCGGTACGCAAATCGCTTGCGCCGCGTTTTGAAGGGATGGGAATGGAGCTTTCCGGCTTCAACTTTGAAAGTTTTTCTCTGCCGCCGGAACTGGAAAAGGCGCTGGACGAAAGCACACGGCTTGGCATGATGCGCAAGAATATCGACGTGTATACGCAGCTTGCGCAGGCGGACGCGCTGAAAGAAGCGGCAAAAAATCCGGGCTCGGCGGGCGGCACGATGGGTGCTGGCATCGGCATGGGCATGGGGCTCGGCATGGGTCAGATGTTTGCGAACATGAGCCGCGGCATGAATCAGCCGCAGCAGGCGGCGCCTGCGGCGCAGCAAGGCGGACGCCACTGCATTCATTGCGGAGCACAGCTTTCGCCGAACGCGAAATTCTGCCCCGAATGCGGCAAACCGACCGCTTCGGATGACGTATGCCCGAAATGCGGAGCAAAACTGCCTGCAAGCGGTAAATTCTGTCCCGAATGCGGCACAAAAATCCGATAACGGGGGATACAAATCATGACGACGGAACAGATCATTATCTTAGTTCTTGCGATCGCGGCGGCGATCCTTTTGATCGGTCTGATCGCGGTTGCCGTCCAATTTTCAAACTATAAAAAACGCGGAAGCGACTATGCCGACCGCGTAAAAATCGTAGACGGGGTACGCTATTCCCGTGACGATGCGGTCACAAAAGACGGTACCGCGAACGTCACGCTTGCGGAAGGGGACTTCCTTCTCGAACAGGGGAAAACGTACACCGCAGACAAAAAAGGCGAACTTCTGCCCGGAAAATATACGGCGCTTGCGGCAAGCGACGCAACACAGTCTTTTAAACTGCGTGCGGGCGGATATGTGCGCGATTATGCGCACGGCGATACGCTCGTGCTTGCACAGGGGGATACGGTCTGCGCCGTTTCCTGCAATGTGATTCTGCGCTGAACGCGCAAAAGGAGAAAATTTATGAGCAAAAAAATTCTGCCCCGCCTGATCGTCGGGATCTCTTTTCTGGCGGCGGCGATCCTGTTTCTTTTATCTGAACTCATGCCCGATCAGTTCGGCGGCTTTAATCTCGCCTGGGCAGGCCTGATCTTCTCGGGAGCCAGCGGCCTCGCCCTGCTTCTCAATGCGCTCTTTACCAAAAATTCCGTTGCCCTCAAAAAGTTACAGCTTTTGCTGAGCGCGATCCTCCTCATCGTCGCCGTTTTATGCCTCGTCTCCGCACTCGCCCTGCCCGATAATCTCGTCCTGCCTATCATTCTCGTCGTCGCGGCGGCCGTGCTCGTTCTGAGTATACTCTTCACGGGCGGCAAAAAATGGGACGAAGGCGACAACCACAAAGTCGGTTATAAAAATTACTACCAGCGCAAGGCCGAAGAAGAAAAAAATAAATCCGACGACCAACAATAGCTTTTCAAAATACTTTCCGCAGGTTGCGGAAAGTATTTTTTTGCCCTTTTTCCGCTTGTTGTGAGTCGCTTTTGCCCGCACTGTCTTTCTTTACGTTTTTTTCAATAACTTTCGCCAGGCGATTTTGTCAGGCAGTTTTATCTGCCGACTTTCACGTGCGATGCCGTCGGGCGGCTTTGTCTGCCGACTTTCACGTGCGATGCCGTCGAGCGGCTTAGTCGTGCAATTTTAACGAGGATTATTGCCGCCCGCTTCTGACAGGCGATTGCCGTTTTTTTTGTCAGACAGAAATTTTTTGCAAAGGGATCGTCACCGTTTGCCGCACGAGAGCATAGGATGCTATTGCGTGCGCTGCATTTTTTATCGAAATTATTCTACATTTGTCGATTATGGTGAAGATGAAAATAAAAAATACTCTTGACAAAAGCCGAAAAAGAGGGTACAATGCAAGTGTCATCGGAAAGATGAACTACATATTTTGGAGGATTTATGAAGAAGTTTTTGACATTGGCGGTTGCTCTTTTACTGAGCATTGCCTTTGCGATGTTCGCGGGGTGTTCCACTGCTTTAGAGAAAGGAAAGATCGAAGGTAACTACAAAGAGCCCACGCAAGAGGAGCTGGAGACGGCGCTTCGTTCGCTGGAAGGCGACACGATGTTCGGTGATACGGAGCAAGCGGACTGGGAATTCGGCGTAAAAACGGGCGGTAATTTCAATGTAAAGATCACGGTAAATGACAGTACACTTTCTGCAGACGCAAAGTTATCGCTGCAAGAAAAGATCAGCAAGGGCGAAGCGGGATTGGAACTGCTTGGCAAGGGAAATCTTTCGTTCAATATGAAAGCGCCCGCAGAGATCATGGATCAAGAAACAGATGTTGAAATGAAAGCGGAGATGTACAACGATTCTTCTTTCCTGTATCTGGATGCTTCGGCGAAATCGGGCAAAGATTCCCAGGACGTGAAAGTAAAAGTAGATATTTCATCGATCATGGGCGAGCTTATGTTCGGTGAAACGATGAATGTTTCGGCGGCGGGCATTTTAGCGGAAACGGGCGATCAGGAAAGCGCGAGTGCATCGCTCGGCTTTTCGGTAGAGGAATTCATGGAATTTGCGGCCGAATGGAACCTGGACATCGGACTGGATACGAGCGACGGCGTGAAGCTTCGGCTGACGGCAAACCAGGAAACTTTCACTGAAATTTTGAATGCCGTTCTGAAAAAGATCATGAGCGTACCTGCAAGCACTCCCTTCGATATGAGCGACATGATCGCCCTCTCGGACAGTGTTTTCGAACTGTATCTGCAGGCGGATAAAGACGGAAAATTTGCAGCGGCGGCAACAAACCTGACCCTGAAAGGTTCGATCGAGATCCCTGCCATGACGGCTGACAGCGAAGCAACGAACATCGGCATTGATATCGGCGGAGCATTTTATGTAGAATACAAGGTTTCTGATTTCT
This sequence comes from uncultured Eubacteriales bacterium, assembly GCA_958405585.1. Lineage (GTDB taxonomy): Bacteria > Bacillota > Clostridia > Christensenellales > Borkfalkiaceae > Borkfalkia. The sequence goes on along the minus strand of CATYEP010000012.1, from coordinate 12,415 downwards.
CAATTCCCGAAGGAATTGCGGAAGATTCTTCCTATCAGGTCATCGACGACTCTTTCTTCAATTAAGCGAAACGATCGGCTATTATGACTGAAACCAAGCCGCGGCAGGCAAATTGCTTGCCGCGGCTTTTGCCATGATCCTGCCGAAAATTGCGAAAAAGCCTGCCGCACCATGCCATGTTATGGTGCGGCAATGTTTGTGTGCCTGCGTTTGTACGCTTGCGTTTGCACGCCTGCGTTCATATGCCTGCGTTCATATGCCTGCCTTTGTGCGCCTGCGTTCGTATGCTTACATAGGCGCGCCTGTGTTTGGGCGAGCGGATTCGCCGCCTTTTTTTGCTCGCCTGCCGTACGGTCGGATCTTTAAAATTTAAAACGCCCGTACGCACAGAAATGCGCGTTCGGGCGTTTTTTTAAACAGTTTCTTCGCCGTTATCTCAGGCGGTTTTTGAGTCTTCCTCACCGTCGGTTCTTGTTCATGCATTAAATCAGCTCATAAAACAGCCTTAAAACGGGCGAAACACTTGTTTTCGGACAGGAAGTCATTCGTACACAGAACGCGCCGCATTTGCCGCAATAAAGGCTTTAAACGAGGTTTTGCCCTAGACCGAACCGAAAAGCTGTTTTTTCTTATACGCGCACCGCGTATCGGTGCGCGTATAAGCGCTCCCAGCACAACGATAACGGGCCGTTTGCGCTGACACGCTCCCGACCCGATCCGCCCCAAAAGGCAAAATGTCATAAGTTAAGATATAATAAGTTAAAATATCATCTGAAAATATGATTTTTTGTTTTGTAATCTTTTTAGTAAAAGTGCGCTCGTTTTTTCAGTAAAAATCAGGCGCGCAGGCCGTAACCGCCCGTCAAGGGGTCGCGGAAGAGAAAAATTTCGGGAGGAAAGAGGGTAAAGGTCATATAGCAGACAATGATGACGGCAATACCAACAAGCGCGACGATATTCCAGCCTTTTTTCAGGGGCGGAAGCGTGAGAATGCGGTATGCCGCCGCAAAGGCGGCAAAGACGGACACAAAATAGATGGCGATGTCCGCCGCAAGAAAAGATCTTCCCGCGATCGCCGTATACGCATAGAACAGGGCAGGGATGAGCAGCATCGGCAAAGCGAGCGCCACAAAAAACGCAACGACAGAATTTTCTTCGGGCAGAAAAACCATACCCACAAGAAAAAAGACGAGCGTGGGAAAAATCGCCAGTTTCAGATGTTCCCAGGTGCTCTCGTTCGCCGCAAAGAACAGACCCGCCGCGCGGTTATAACCGCTCCATTCGTAAAAAAAGTGCGAGAGCGCCCCGATCACCGCTACGAACACAAATCCCGCCACGCAAAACCAGAAAATACGCTTTTTTTCCATACTGCCATTGTATGCGCGTTTTTTCCTTTTATGACCGCAATCCAAAAAAATTTTACCGAAAAATTCTCTCTTTTCCCGCTTTCTCCGTTCGCCATACTTTGCCGCTGCCGCGGCAAAACCCGCAGCAAATACGTTTTTCAGGTATTATTCAAGTATTATCCAGGTATTTTTTTGGATGTGTTTCAGGTTTTTTCAGGCGTTTTTTATCCCTGCTGTTGCAAAATTGCGGGATCGGCGGCGTCTGCCGCGTCGATCTTGCGAAATTCTTTCCGCCGCACGAGGATCAGGCACACGGCATGCGCGAGAATGGTCGCGATCCAGCTGATCGGGTAGGAGAGGTACAAATTGACGAGCGTTCTGTTGGCGGCAAAAAAGGTATAGATATACACGATGCGCAGGCCGCACACACCCACAATGGACATACACATAGGCAAGACGGAATGTCCCATGCCGCGCATGGAACCGACCAGAACTTCCATGATCCCGCACAGGCAATACGTCGTACAAATGACGCTCATGCGCTCCACGCCCAGCGCTATGACTTCGGGCGAATCGGTATAAATTCCCATGAAAAACGATCCTGCAAAATAGACGCCCAGTCCCAGCGCCAGCCCGATGAGGGTAACGATCAGAAGGCTGTCCCAGAACACTGCGTCGATATTTTTCTTTTTATGCGCGCCGTAATTCTGACCCGTAAAGGTCAGGCACGCCTGCGAAACCGCGTTCATCGTCGTATAGACAAACCCTTCGATGTTCGCCGCTTCCGCGTTCGCCGTGATCGCAACATCTCCGAACGAATTGATAGAGGACTGAATGATCACGTTCGAGAATGAAAAAATACAGCCCTGTACCCCTGCGGGAAGTCCGATGCGCAGAATATCGCCCAGCGCGTCCTTGTGTATGCGCAGAGAGCGCAGACGCACTTTGCAGTGACCTTTCAGGCGCACCAGGTGTACTATTACCAGCGTAGACGATATCATCTGCGCGATCACCGTGCCGAGCGCAACACCTGCCACGTCCATCTTACACACCGCCACAAAAAATATGTTGAGTCCTACGTTGGATACGCCCGCCGCACACAGAAACAGCAGGGGATTTTTGGAATCCCCGCGCGCACGGCACAAAGACGATCCGAAATTATACAAAAGATTGAAAGGCATTCCCGCAAAATAGATCTGCAGATACAGCGTCGAAAGGGGCAGAACGCTGTCCGCGGGGACATTCATCATCAAAAGCAAATACTTCGAACAGCATACCCCAAACACGCCTACGATAACCCCTCCGATCAGACTCATACAGATCGCCGTATGCACGACGCGATCCAATCTCTCTTCGTTTTTCGCACCGATCCAGCGCGCCGCCGCAGTACACGAGCCAACCGAAAGCCCCAAAAACAAATTGACCGTCAGATTGATCAGCGATCCCGTCGATCCCACGGCGCCCGCCGATACGTCGCTCGCAAATCTGCCCAGCACGATGATGTCCGACGCATTGTACAAAAGCTGTAAAATTCCCGTCAGCATGATCGGAAGGGAAAATAAAAAGATCTTTCCAAGGAGCGGACGCTCCGTCATATCCAGTTCTTTATTCTTCGTTCTCTCTCTCATAGTCAAAACATTATAGTACGCAAAACCGCGTTTGTCAAAGTTTTCCGCCGCTTAATTCTCTTTTCCGGAAAGTTCTTTCACTTTTCCGATCACGTACGATTCCGCATTCATTCCGATCACAAAAAACGCGATCCCGAACAGCGGCAGGGCAATGCACAGCCCCGCCATCCCGTTCAGAACAAACCCCGCTACCGCTACGATCGCCGCGGTCAGAACATAAACCGCCGCGTTCGACACGACAAGTTTAAAACAATTCTTTACCGTCAAAACGCTGCGGAAGGGGAGTACTTTCCGCCCGTGCAGAAGATACGCTTCCAAAAGCGACACCGCTCCGAACAGAAGAAGCGCCGCCAGCGCCGCCGCAAATCCCCAGCCCGCCTGCACCGATACCCGCGTGCATACCACGAGCAGAAGGGTCGCAAATACGGCATCGAACAGCATCCCCGGCAGAAGATTGCGCCATCCCCGCCGCGCGATCTCCCTGCGCACAAGCCACTGTGTCAGGAATAATCCGCACGCAAGCCCTAACACCGCAAATACCGCCGCAACCACCGCCTGCCGCACGATCCCTTCCGCCGCCGCACGGATCAGCTGCTCCGCTTCCGCCGCATAAGCATCATAATTTTCCACGAACGGCTTTACGCACTGCTCCAGCGTTTCGTTCAGCCATGTCCTGTTCAATACCTGCAAAAGCGCCTGCAACGGATTGCCCCAGTCCAGCTCCGATACCCGCGCCCAAAGACTCTGTACCATTTCGCCGCCGCTCAGCGTGCTCTCCCCGAAGATCCGCTGCATTTCTGCCGCAAAATTTTCCAGAATCTCTCCCATACGCGGCAGACTCACCGAAAGCCCCAGCACCAGTCCGAAAAAAAGTACGCCCATCGGCACAAATACGTACTTCAAACCTTTCAAATAATTGCGTATCGCCTGTAAAATCATTTTCTCTCTCCCTCGTCATGCTGCCGCGCGTTTGACGCGCCGCAAAAGAAAATCCGCCCCGTTTGCGTCTGCAAACGGGGCGGGAATTTTTATTCTTCGTCATTCGCGGGTTTTTCGTTGTCCGTCTTCACGTCGTTTGCGTTTCCGAGGAACGTCCCGAAATAGGGCTGCCGCTTGGAACGGGGAAGTCCCGAAGCACGCGGCTTGTCATCGCGCGAACCAAATTTACGGTCGCGGTCATAGCCGCCCTTGCCGCCGCGTTTGTCATCCTTGCGGTCACGGTTAAATCCGCCTTTGCCGCCGCGGTCAAATCGCGGTTTTCCGCCGCGCCTGTCCGTTCTGTCCGCACCCGGCTTCAGATTGTTCGGAATCACCACGATAAAGCGGTTGGGTTCTTTCCCTTCGCTCGCCGTCTTGACTTCCGTGCTGTCCGCAAGCGTCGCATGAATAATACGGCGCTCGTAGGGGGTCATCGGCTCAAGAGAAACTTTCCTTCCCAGCCGCACCGCCTTCTCCGCCAGTTTCTGCGCCAGTCTGCGCAGCGTCTGTTCGCGCTTTTCGCGGTAATTTTCGCAGTCGACCACCACGCGCTTGTATTCTTCGCGCCCGATGTTCGCCACCGCTCCCGCCAGCACCTGCAATGCGTCCAGAACTTCGCCCCTGTGCCCGATCAGCGCATAGTTATTGCTCGTCACCACGTTGATCTTCGTGTTTTCTTCGTTTTCTTCCAGCTCCGTCGTCGCGTTCACCCCGAGCAGATCAAACATCCCTTCCAGAAATGCCACCGCTCTCTCGCCGTCCGTCTTTTTCTTGGAAATCGCAACGCGCGCAGGCGTTCCTTTGCTGAACAGTCCGCCCTTTTTCCCTTCTTCCAGAACTCTGATCTCCGCTTCTTCCCTGGTAAGCCCCAGCGTTTTCAGCCCGTTCTCGACGGCCTCTTCCACCGTCTTTCCGCTGAATTCGTATTCCGTCATTGTTTTTTCCCTCCGTTCCGCGTGCTTTCCGACTTCCTCGCCGCCTGCGGAATCCGCTTATTATATTTTTCCTGTATTTCCCGTTCCTCGATCGCACGGAATTTCTTATCGATGACCAAATTGATCAGCAGGGTACTGATGATCCCGTAAATACTGCTCGTGATCATGTAGATCGAGAACGCGGCACTGTAAAAGAACGAGAAAATACCGAACATGATCGGCATGATGATCATCATCATTTTCTGCGTTTTCTGTCCGCGGCCGTCCGCCGTCTGCAATTCGTTCTGCGCCTTTTGGCTCTTCATCATGATGAACTGCGACAGGAACATCGACCCGATAGAGATCACGATCAGGATATAATACCCGTTGGCGGCGCTCTTTTCCGCTTCCAGGTTCTTGGTGATCTCGTCGAACAGATCCTGGCTCATGCCCGATTCTTTCTGCACGGGGTGCTGGTAACTCGTATCCGGCAGCCATATATTCTTTACCCACAGAAAATGGGAATTTTTCGTTTCATACTGCGCCTGCGCCGCATTTCTTCCGATCCTGCGCATCGCAAGCACTGCCTGTTCGTCACGGGAAAGATCTTTTCCTTCCTCGTCTTCCTGCGCCCATGCCAACGCGTCCGCTATCGTCTTGTCTTCGCCGCTTTCCGCCGCCGCAAATACCGCGTCCGTACGCACTTCATAAATAGGATCGTCCGCAGGGATCTGCGCCCAGTCCGCCGCTTCGTTCATGCCGTTCGCTTCATTCGGATCAAGCCCGTCCGGCAGGTTCGCCGTGCGCATGAGTACGACGCGGATCAGCTTGTCCTCGCTCTCGTACGTCTCGATGCGCGTATACAGCCGCGTTCCGTCCTCGTTCACATTCTCCGCTTTGGTGTAGGTGATCGAAACGGGATCCGTCTGCGTCACGTCGGGTGCGTAAGCGGTCACCGCGTTATTGTACGCCGCCGTCATATTGCGGTAAACGTCGACGTTCGTATATGCCGAATAATCGGAAAACGCGCCCAAAACCACCATGAACAGCACGATCGTGACGATCATGGGCAGGCACGCACCCCAGAGCGAATAGCCGTTTTTCTTGTACATTTCCATCATTTTGGCATTGTACATCTGCTGGTCGTTCTGGTACTGTTTCTGCAATTTTTCCAGCTGCGGGCGCATTTTTTCCATTTTCAGGCTGTTTTTGCGCATCGCGGACTTGGAATAAATGTCCAGCGGCAGGGTAATGGTTTTGAGAATCAGCGTAAAAAGAATGATCCCGAGCCCTACGTTGGGCACGAGTTCCACGATCCATTTTACAAGATTTCCCAGAAAGTTCAGACCTTCCCCGAATGCCGCATTGTGAATGAAAATGGTCGAATCCAATAAATATAACATTGTTTTCTTAAATCCAAAATAAATTTTCGGCACAGGCGCCCTGACGGCGCACAAGGCCTGAGCGCGGTCAGTAAAGCCAACGCACTTTGAAATAATTCTCCGGAACAGGGTCGTAGCCCCCTTTGGAAAAGGGGTTGCAACGAAGGATGCGCCAGCATCCGAGCAAAATTCCGATCAGTACGCCGTGGTTGTTGATCGCTTCCAGCATATACTGCGAACAGGTCGGGCGGTACAGACAGGTCTTGTGTGAAAAATATTTCTGATAAAACACGATCAGGTGCATGCAAGCCATTTTCAAATACGGCCGCAGTACCGTCGAACGCAGATACTTCCACGCCCTCCGCACATCCTGCCGCGTCATGAGAGCAGGCCTTCCTTCCGCAATGCAGTCCTTAAACTGCTCCGAAATCCTGCCAAAGTATATTCTTCCGCCCGTTTCGGGATCAGGATCAATGCGTATTCTCCTTTGATCGATGCGCATTCCGCACGGAACGCTTCCCGCAACAGCCGCTTGATCCGGTTCCGCTTCACGCTCGATCCGTGCTTCTTGCTCACACACAATCCCAGAGCCGTTTGCTTCGCAGGCCGATAAAGCAGAATTAAAGCAGGGGAAAAACATTTTTTTCCCCTTGAAAACAATTTCTGAAAATCGCTGTTTTTCTTTAACCGTTTATACAAACCGCACCTTGCGCCCTTCCGTTACGCGCTGAGCTTCTTTCTGCCCTTGTTTCTCCTTCTCTTGAGCGTCTTGCGTCCGCCCTGCGTCTTCATTCTCTGACGGAATCCGTGTACTTTGCTTCTCTGTCTCTTTTTGGGCTGATATGTTCTTTTCATGGTATCCCTTTGCTCCTATTTTAATTATTGTCTTTTTTAAAACCTTTTTTCATTATACATAAAAAATCTCGTCTCTGTCAACCGTTTTTATGCCGTTGTACGCACGGGAAGTATCAAATAAAGGTAAGAATCCCCTTCGGCAGGGGTCAGAACGCAAGGCGCCACCGCTCCGTTAAACCCGATCCGCACTTTTTCGTCCGTCGCCGCGTTCAGACATTCGCTTACATATTTGCAGTTGAGCGCGATCTGCACGTCTTTCCCTTCCAGCATGATCTTCACGCTCTCGTTCACGCGCCCGATCATCGTGTTCGACGATACGCCCATGCTCCCTTCGCGGATATCAAACGTAACTATACTGTTTTTGTCCGTCCGCGCCAGCACCGCCGCACGTTCCACGCTCTCGTCCAACGCTTCCTTTTCCACCACGATCTCGCTCGTAAATTCCTTCGGCACAATGTTGGATACGTTCACAAATTCGCCTTCGTACAATCGGCTGGTCAGTACCGTATCGTCGATGCTCACCATCAGCATGTTCTTCTGCACAAAGATCTCGATACGGTCTTCGTCCGCTCCCAACATCCGCCCGATCTCGTTGAGCGTCCTGCCCGGACAAATGATCTTGATATCTCCCGTCATGCTCAATATATTCTTGCGGCATACCGCCATCCTGTATCCGTCAAGCGCGGTAAAACAGATCCTTCCGTCCTGCGTCTGCACCAGCACTCCTTTCAGCACCGGCCGCGAATCGTCCTGCGCACAGCAGAACGTCGTCTTTGCGATCAGCTCCTTCAGATCCTTCGTCAGAAGTTCTACCTTCTTTTCCCCGATGTTCGCGTCGATCGCCGGAAAATCATCTGCATTCAAAAGCTGCATCGAGCTCTCCGAATCTGCATAAGTGATGATCACTCGTCCGTCTTCCGTCGCCAGCGTGATCTGCTCGTTTTCCAGTTTCTTAATAAAATCCGAAAAGAACTTCCCCGGTACGCAGATCGCTCCCTCTTCCAATACGTCCGCTTTGATCTTCCGCTGGATCGCGATCTCTCCGTCCGTCGCGATCAGTGTGATCGAATCGTTTTCCGCCGTGATCTTCACACATTCCAGGATCGGGTTCGTCGTCTTCGTGCTGCATGCCTTCGCTACCTTCAGCACCGCGTCCGATAATTCGATTCCTTCGCAGATGATTTTCATATATTCCTCCTGCCGTCCTTTCCGCTCTTTTATCCCGTTCTCTCTCTACGCGCGGAAGAACTTAATATTAATTAATTTATTTTATTGGTAGATATAGTAATAGATCGTGTAGAATTGTGTATAACTCGCTTTGTTTCCGCTTTATTTTCAAAAGCGTGCTATCATTATATAAGAAATCAAAAGAAAAAGCAAGCCGTTCAACCGCATATCGCTGTGGATAACCTCACTTTTTTTTGTGGATGAAATTGTCAGTAAAAAGTGGATGAGTGGATAAGTGAAAAGAAATTTTTTCCGAAGACTGTGGAAAATACGCACATCTCCACAGCAAAAAGGACAAGTTGTCAAGAAAATCACAGGAGTTATCCACAATAATCCACAAACGCACAGAGGCTGTCTGTATAAAAAACAGCCGATGCCGCGGATAAGGGAAGAGACACGAAAAAAATAAAAAAATATGAAAAAACGTTTGCAAAGAACAAAATGTGTGTTATAATAGAAACATGCAGGATTACAGAAAGCTGATACGGGAAGGCGAAACGGGCGAAAAATTCAAGGCATTTTACCGCCTGCTCACGGAATACAATGAAAAGGTGAACCTGACGCGGATCACGGACGAAGAGGAATGCAGGATCAAGCATTTTCTCGATTCTCTGGCGGGAGAGAAATATTTTCCGCAGGGAGAGCTGTGCGCGGAAGTGGGATCGGGGGGCGGATTTCCGTCCATACCGCTCATGATCGTGCGGCAGGACTTGAAATTCACGCTGATCGAGTCGGTGGCGAAAAAATGCGTCTTTCTGGAAAAGGCAGTTTCGGAACTGGAACTGAATGCGAAGGTAATCTGCATGCGCGCGGAAGATGCGGCGCGGGAGAAAACGATGCGGGAAGCGTTCGGAGTCTGCTGTGCGCGCGCGGTGGCGCGGCTGAACACTTTGAGCGAATACTGTATTCCGTTGGTAAAGACGGGAGGACGGTTCATCGCGTATAAAGGGAGTGCGGCACAGGAAGAGATCGCGGAAGCGCAGCATGCGTTGGAAGTTCTGGGCGCGAGGGAGATCGCGTCGGAAAATTTTCTGCTCAGCGAAGAGGCGGGCGAAAGAACGCTGTTCGTGGCGGAAAAAGTAAAGCCGACCCCGGCGGCATATCCGCGGGGACGGGGAAAGGAACGCAGCAAACCGCTGTGATCCGAAAGCAAATGAATTGGAGGAAAAGGAAAAAATGAGTGCATGGTTCGCGTCTTTGAGCGGACTGGAAATTGCGTATTTTATCATTGCGTGTATCGGTACGCTGGCGCTCCTGATCCAGATCGTAATGATGATCATCGGTGCGGGAAACGATGCGGATCTGGATATGGACACCGATACCGACGGCGACGGAGCTTTGGATTCGCATACGGATACGGGCGTATCGCTGTTCACGCTGAAAGGGCTGACCGCGTTCTTTGCGATCGGCGGCTGGACGGGTATGCTGATGCTTTCTTACGATATACACGTAGGGATCAGCGTAGCGGTGTCTGTCGTTGCGGGTCTTGCGGCGTATTTTGTGGTGTGGGGGCTGATCCGTCTGGTACTGCGTCTGCAGGAAGACGGCACGGCCGATTATACTACGGCGATCGGGAAAGAAGCGACGGTTTACGTGAGTATTCCTGCAAACCGGAGCGGGCGCGGAAAAGTTACGCTGATTCTGCAGGGCCGCTTTACCGAAGCGGATGCGGTGACGGATGAAGAAGAAAAGATCCCCGTCGATACGGCAGTGGAGATCGCGGGCATGGCGGGCGACGCTTATCTTGTGAAAAAAGTTGAGAAAAAAACTGAATAAGAGAGAATAAAAAAAGGAGAACGGAAAACATGCAACCCTGGATCATAGTTCTGATCATTGTGGCGGTACTGGTTTTGTTCATGATCTTACTGATGGTGCTGACGCGCTATAAAAAGTGTCCGCCGAACAAGATCATGGTCATTTACGGTAAAGTGGGGGCGGACAAAGCGGGGAATTCCCGCAGTGCAAAGTGTATCCACGGCGGTGCGGCGTTCATCTGGCCGCTGGTGCAGTCGTTTACCTATCTGGATCTGACACCGCTTTCGATTTCGGTGGATTTAAAGAGTGCGTTGTCGCGGCAGAACATCCGTATCGACGTGCCGTCCATATTCACGGTCGGAATCTCCACGGAACCGACGGTCATGGAAAATGCGGCGGAACGATTGCATAATCTGAAAATGACGGAGATACAGGAACTGGCGAAAGACATTATATTCGGTCAGCTGCGTCTGGTCATTGCGACGATGAACATCGAGGAAATAAATACCGACCGCGACAAATTTCTGGAAGCAATTTCGAGGAACGTGGAAGGGGAACTTAAAAAGATCGGTTTGCGTCTGATCAACGTGAACGTGACGGATATTTCGGACGAATCGGGTTACATCATCGCGCTCGGAAAGGAAGCGGCGGCGAAGGCGATCAACGATGCGAAGATCTCGGTGGCGGAAGCGAACAAGATCGGATCGATCGGTGAAGCGAACGCGAAAATGGAAGAACGTGTGCGCGTAGCGGAAGCGGAAAGCGAAGCGATCAAGGGTGAAAACAAGGCGAAAGCGGAGATCGCCCGCACGCAGGCGGAACTGCGCGAAAAGGAAGCGGAAGCGATGAAGCTGGCGGTGACGGCGGAAAAAGTCCAGGCGGCGAAAGCGCTGGAAGAGTCGTATGCGGCGGAAAAGGAAGCGGAAATTGCGCGTGCTGCGCGTGAAAAGGCGACGCAGGAAGCGGATGTCATCGTAAAATCGGAGATTCAGAAACGACAGAAAGAGATCGAAGCGGACGCGGAAGCGGAGCAGATGCGGCGTAAGGCAGGCGGTGAAGCGGACGCGATCTATGCGAAGATGGAAGCGGAAGCGCGCGGTATCCGCGAGAAGCTGAGCAAACAGGCAGAAGGTATGGACGCACTCGTGAAAGCGGCGGGCGGCGAAGCGAACGACGCGGTGCGGCTGATGATTGCGGACAAGATCGAGCAGCTCGTAGCCGAACAGGTGGAAGCGATCAAGAACGTGAAGATCGACAAAGTGACGGTCTGGGACGGCGGCGAAGGCAAAGACGGAAAGACGGCGACGGCTGGATTTTTAAGCGGACTTTTGAAGAGTCTGCCGCCTTTGGAAGAGATGTACAATATGGCGGGATTGTCGCTGCCGAAAGTAGTGGCGCCGCAAAAAGAAGCGGAAACCAAGGCAGAGAAAGCGGTACCTGCGCCGACGAAATCGGAAGGAAAGGCCGACAAGAAATAAAGAAGATGTAAAAAGAGGTAAAGAAGTGTCATCTTGCGCATTGACGGGTCACAGAGAACTACGGAGAGATTTTTCCGAAGATCTGTTGGAAAAACAACTGGAAGAGCTGATCGCAAACGGAACGGACACATTTTATTGCGGCATGGCAGTGGGGTTTGATCTTGTCTGCGCGAAGATCCTGTTGCGTTGCAAAGAGAGATATCCGCTCAAACTGATCGCGTGCATACCGCACCCGAACCAGAGCGAAAGGTTTTCGCCTTACTGGAAAAAGGAATACGACGAATGTGTCGCGAAAGCGGACGAACGGGTGACGGTGAGCAAAGAATATACCGACGGCTGTATGCAGAAGCGGAACCGTTACATGGTCGACCATGCGGATTTTGTCTTTGCTTATCTTTACAGTGAAACGGGCGGCACGGCGTCGACGGTGCGCTATGCAAAGCAGAAAGGCAAGCCCGTTCGCTATTATGGTTAGCCGTATATGCCTTTTTACAACTGACAAAATTACAATATTATGAATTGTCAAACCGAGTGCAACACTTTACAGTATAATTCACGAAAGTAACAAAAAGCGGGAAACGTTTATGCGTTTCCCGCTTTTTTCTTGCCTTTTTTAAGGCGAGTTTTTCGGATTTTTCCGCAAGTTTAACAGTGCTTTTACAAATACTCGTCGCATTGCGCCCGAATTTGTCCGTCTGCGGACTGAATCTATACGTTCCCGTGGTTGTACTTTCCAACTTGCGCGCGGCACTGTCCTTATGCGCATATTATATGTTTTCGCTTCGCTTTCGCTTCGCTTTCGCTTCGCTTTCGCTTCGCCTTCGCTTCGCTTTCGCTTCGCCTTCGCTTCGC
>CATYEP010000011.1 GCA_958405585.1 uncultured Eubacteriales bacterium | reverse complement strand
ACATTCGTGATTTGCAAATCCTTCCCCTGCTTTAGACATTCTGCAAAAAACGGATCATACACAGATAAATCATCCGTTTCCTGATTCTTTATATCACAAAGAATCGAATCTGATGCAGCAATCAGTTCACTGTCACAAATATGACCGTTCGTTTCAGTACAGACATGTATTTTGTGCTCATGCAGTCCTTTCGCCAGTGCCAAAAAAAATTCTCTCTGTAAAAAAGGTTCTCCGCCGGACAGAGTAACCCCACCCCTGCGAAAATATCCTTTGTACCGCAACAGCTTATTGATGACTTCATCCGCTTCAACACGCTTGCCTTGCTTGAACAATGTCTCAGGATTATGGCAAAACGGGCAACGCAGATTGCACCCACTGAAAAATACAATACACCGCAATCCCTTTCCGTCCACTCCTGAACCGCAATAAACGGAATCTATAAACCCTGTTGTTTCTGCCATTCTTGTACAACTCCTTTATTATAAACTGTCTTATCGCAATCCTTTCACGAACTCTTTAAAACATTCTCAGCCAATCGCCCGACCTAAATTTTACAATATTTTTAAACATCCATATAGCACTGAATGTAATACGGAACGGACGGCTGATAAAATATGTACCGTCGGTTTTGAGAGGATATTTATACTATAAACGCAGTGCAAGAATAACCCCCGTCAGTTCTTCACATGAATGAATTCTCCGTACTGTCGTCTGTTCTTACAAGTCCGGTATATGCTTCTCTTTACTTCATACAGCCCGCCGTTATCCGACACAACTTTCCCGAACGCAACAGCCGCGCCGTCGTTTGCGGCGCGGCTGAACTTAGCGATTTTATTGCTCAGACACGTTCATGATACGTGCGCTTCAGCACTTCAAGCTGATGCGCCTTGGACAGCTTATGGAAATTAACAGCATATCCGGATACGCGGATCGTGATATTCGGGTACAGTTCGGGATGCTCCATCGCCGCAACCAGTTTCGACCGATCCAACACATTTACATTCAGATGATGCGCCCCCTGCCCAAAATATCCGTCAAGCATATCCGTCAGATTTTCCGCGCGATCTTCCCTGTTTTCTCCCAGCGCAGAAGGCACGATCGAAAACGTGTTGGAAATTCCGTCCCTGCAATACTCATAGGGCAACTTTGCAACCGAATTCAGGGACGCCAAAGCGCCGCTCAGATCACGATTGTGCATCGGATTTGCACCAGGTGCAAAAGGCTCGCCCGCAGCTCTTCCGTCCGGAGTCGCGCCTGTCTTTTTACCGTAAACAACATTCGACGTAATCGTAAGGACAGACAGCGTATGCTTCGCCCCACGATATGCCGGCGTCTTCTTCAATTCATCGGAAAACTCACGCAGTAAATCTTTTGCAATATCGTCAACACGGTCATCATCGTTACCGTACTTCGGAAATTCGCCTTCGATCTTAAAATCACATATGATACCTTGTTCATTGTAAACAGGAGTTACCTTCGCGTACTTAATTGCCGACAGCGAATCGACTGCAACCGAAAGCCCCGCCACCCCGCAAGCAAGGAAACGTTCCACTTCCGTATCATGCAAAGCCATCTGGATCTTTTCATACGCATACTTATCGTGCATATAGTGAATCACATTTAACGTATTCACATACAGTCTGCAAAGCCATGCCATGTACTTATGATACGCTTCACGCACCGCCTTGTAATCCAAAACACCCTCAAAATTTTTTCCTTCGGGCGCAAGCTGATTCCCGCTCTTTTCATCCTTGCCGCCATTCAACGCAAGAAGCAAAAGTTTCGCAAGATTGCAACGCGCTCCGAAAAACTGCATCTGCTTACCGATCTTCATCGCCGATACACAGCAGGCAATTCCATAATCATCCCCGTAGATCGGACGCATCAAATCATCGTTTTCATACTGGATCGAATCCGTATCAATGGAAACTTTCGCACAGAATTTCTTGAACGGTTCCGGCAGATTTTCCGACCAAAGAATCGTAAGATTGGGTTCCGGCGCCGCTCCAAGATTATACAATGTGTTCAGAATACGGTAACTCGTCTTGGTTACAAGCGTCCTTCCGTCTTCACCCATGCCGCCGACACTCTCCGTCGTCCAGGTCGGATCTCCTCCGAACAAATCATTGTATTCGGGTGTACGAAGCTGACGCGTGATCCTGAGTTTCATGACGAAATCATCGATCAATTCCTGCGCCCCTTCCTCGGTCAGCGTGCCATTCTCCAGATCGCGTTCAATATAAACATCAAAAAACGTGGAAACTCTTCCCAGGCTCATCGCCGCGCCGTTCTGTTCTTTGATCGCCGCAAGATAAGCAAAATACGTCCACTGTATCGCCTCTTTCGCATTCCGCGCCGGCGCAGAAATATCTACCCCGTACAGCTTCGCCATCTCTTTCAGCTTCTTCAGAAAATCGATCTGTTTGTATAACTCTTCCAGCGTACGGATATTTTGCTCGTCCATCAGCTTCTCACCGTACGCTTTTTTGTCTTTCATCTTTTCCTCGATCAGTTTATCGACTCCGTACAACGCAACGCGACGATAATCCCCTATGATCCTGCCGCGCCCATATGCATCCGGAAGCCCAGTCAGCAGTCCTGCATGACGAACCGCTTTCATTTCATCCGTATATACATGAAACACCGCGTCATTATGCGTTGTCTTATAACTAAATTCTGTCTCTACGATATCCGAAAGTTTATATCCATATGCCTAACAAGCCTGACGCGCCATGCGGATCCCGCCAAACGGATTTACCCCGCGTTTTAAAGGCGCGTCCGTCTGTAAACCGACAATAATTTCATTTTCCTGATCGATATATCCTGCAGGATACGTCAAAAGCGACGAAACCCGCTCCGTATCTACATCCAGTACGCCGCCCTTTTCACTCTCCTCTTTCAAAAGCGCATTGACTTTCTCCATCAACTTCTTTGTACGCTTCGTCGGCCCGCAAAGAAAGCTGTCATCCCCTTCATACGGCGTATAATTCGCCTGTATAAAACTGCGCACATCAACTTTGTTTTCATACTCGCCTGCTTTAAAATCTTTGCTCATTTTCTTCGTCTCCTTTTCGAGAATAAAAAAGCCCGGACAGCCTATTTTATGCTGCCCAGGTGGTCGGCTCCCGACACTTTCCGCTCCCACGCAGTTTATCTGCAAAATCCACCAGTCGCGAAAAGCCTTTTATCAGATACACAATATCTTGTGCCGTCTTGCTTTTTACAGATACAGTATAATCGTTTTTTTTGCTTTTGTCAACGAAATTATATTAAAATTCCCCGCCAATTTTGACTGCAATTTCAAAGCATGATCATCTGTATCTTTCACTCACTAAAAATGAAATATCACAAGCAGACCGAAATTTTTTTACCAAATTTGTCTTCAATCGAAATAATTTCCAAATGTTTCCACGTTTTTTTTGCCAATTTTAATTCCCTTATAATTTTGTGTAAATCTTCTTTAGACATTGCTGCTATTGCATCAAATTTTCGCAAATACACTACAATTTTAAGCAAACAAAACGGCAAATAAACCTTTTTTACCTTATCATTTTTGCTATATACAACTTTCATGATTCCACCCAAATTTCCACAATATCTCCCTCCGAAGAACGAACTTCCAACAATTTGCCGATCATTCCCGATTGTATACAGGCCATGATCTGTCCGAGATCAATGTCTTTTACAGGATTCCTTCCGTCAAAATTAATATTTTTCAATATCGGCTCCGCCAACGAAACCGGCAGATTCATCTTTACGGTGTCACCGTTCGATGATGCAATATTTATTTTTAATAACGTTTTACTCAAATCTACTTTTTCCCGCACCGTCGCCTCGCCCACCGGCATTTTTACTCCCAACAGTTCATCACAGGTAATATGAAATGCCTCAGCCAGAATGGGTATTAAAGCTATATCCGGAGCACAGATATCCTTTTCCCACTTCGATATTGCCTGCGGCGTTACGCTGCATTTTTCAGAAAGCTGCTCCTGTGTCCATCCTTCCTTTTTTCTGTAAAATACTATCCTTTGTCCAATCGTGTTCATAAGAGTTCTCCGTTTTAATTTTATACTATCATTTTAATCTCAAATGAATCATATGTCAACAGACCATCGGTTGAATAAAACAGAAACCTGGTTGACAAAATTCAACCAGGTTTCAAATTCGTTACTCCTGTCAAAGCAACTATTCTTTAAGTCGATCAAACCTTTATAAATTTTTTATCAGAATCGGGAATACCTTCCGAATCAACGACAAAACGCTCAACCCTCATATGCAGTGAATATTTTTCGCGAAGCGCAGCGATCTTTTCCATCAAAACTGAAGCATGATGCTTGTCTAACGCCTCCTGGCTTTCCCACCGATCGATCAGAAGTATAGTTTCCGCATCCTCCGCCGGGAAAAAGTATTCATATTGCTTGTTTCCGGATTCAGCACGTATCTCTTCCACGATTCCCTCCGCCATCATTTCCTGCGCAAATCTTTTTGCACAACCATTTTCACCAGTATAATAGATATTGATAACAATTTCCATTTTTAGTTCCTTCCTAAATATCATAACCGCACAGCGTTACTCGCCGTGCGGTTATGTGCTTGGGTTATTTGAAATATTTTACACCGCTTTCAAACAGTTTCATGTCGAAATTGCCGCAGCAGTTCTTATAAAAATTTTCGCCGGTACGCTCGGTATGACCCATCTTACCGAACACTCTGCCATCAGGCGAAGTGATCCCTTCGATCGCCCACGCAGACCCGTTCGGATTGAAAGGATATTCCATCGTAGGTTTGCCGCTCAGATCACAGTACTGCGTTGCAATCTGTCCGTTTGCCGCAAGTTTTTCCAACTCCTTGGACGGAGCCACGATCCTGCCTTCACCGTGCGACACAGGCACCGTAAACACATCCCCAACCTTACAAGCAGACAGCCATGGAGATTTATTCGAAGCGACGCGAATATCCACAAGCGTAGACACATGCCTGGATATATTGTTATACGTCAGCGTAGGGCTTGTCGCCTTTAAAGGCAAAATCTCACCGTACGGAACAAGTCCTAATTTGATCAGCGCCTGGAAACCGTTGCAAATACCAAGAACAAGCCCGTCGCGTTCATTCAGAAGTTTCATGACCTGTTCGGCAATACGCGGATTACGGAATGTCGTCGCTATAAATTTACCGCTTCCGTCCGGCTCATCGCCACCCGAAAATCCGCCCGGAAACGCAATCATGTTAGCGCGCGCAATCGCATCCGCAAACGCTTTCACGCTCTCTTCGATATCAGCAGCACTGCGGTTTTTCAGAACAACAATTTCACTCTCCGCTCCCGCCAAATTGAATTTACGCGCCGTATCCAGTTCGCAATTGGTACCGGGGAAAACAGGGATAAATACGCGCGGTTTTGCCACTTTCGTCGAAATATTCGTATAACGTGTACTCGTTTTAAAGTCAACTTCTTTCGCTTTTCCGCTCGCCGCCGCATGGTTCGGGAAAACATTTTCCAGCGTTCCACAAAATGCCGTTTCCGCCTCTGCAAGCGAAATTTTCTCTTTGTCATAGACAAAATCAGCCTCTGTCGTTTCGCCGACATAGATCTTCGGGCAATGCAACAAATCCGGATCATCCAAAGCAACCAGAATTTCACCGTAATGTTCAGAAAGCAGGCAATCGCAATCCCCTTCAAAACGGAAACCGAATCCGTTGCCGAGACAGGATTTTACGACCGCCGAAGCAATGCCGCCGTTTTCCACAACCGTCGCAAAGCGAATGTTCTTGCTCAAAATATTGCGGTGGATCTCGCGATACATATCCGCCAATTCCTTGAAATCAGGGATCTTATCAAAATCTTTATGCATCGGGATCCAGTAAATTTTCTGACCCTTTTCCGTCACTACGTTTGTGATCAGTTCGCTCGCCTTTGCAGGAGCCAAAGCAAAAGAAATCAGCGTAGGAGGCACATCGATATGTTCAAACGTACCGCTCATACTGTCCTTCCCGCCAATCGCACCGAGCCCCAGCCCGATCTGCGCATACAATGCCCCTAAAAGCGCCGACAAAGGAACACCCCAACGCTTCGGATCGCGGTTTAACCGCATGAAAAATTCCTGGAACGTCAGGCGGATTTCATCATAATCACATCCGCTGGCAATCAGCTTTGCAACAGACGTTACAATGCTGTAGATCGCTCCCGTAAACGGACTGCTGCTCATAAGATCTGCACAATATCCGTACGCGGATACCGTAGCAACATCCGTCTCACCGCCGCAGATCTTCGCCGCCATCGAAATAGCAGGCGTGAGCTGTTTCTTTCCGCCAAACGGCATGTACACACTGCGCGCTCCGATCGTCGAGTCAAACATCTCCGAAAGTCCTTTCTTCGAGCAAACATTCAGCCGGCTGAGCGCCGCCAGAAGATCGTCACGGAATTCTTTGCGTTTGAGCTCAAAATACGGGGTAACGTTATCGTCGATCTCCGCCGAAATCACTTGTTTTACACCGTTAGTATCCAGAAAATCACGGGAAATATCGACGATCGCCCTGCCCTTGAACATCATCTTCATACGACGATCGTCCGTAACGACCGCAACTGGCGTAGCCGCAAGATTCTCCTTCGCCGCCAGACGAATAAATTCGTCTTTGTCCTTTGCATCCACGACCACCGCCATACGCTCCTGCGATTCGGAAATCGCAAGCTCCGTTCCCGATAGTCCTTCATATTTCAAGGGAACTTTATCCAGATCAATAACCAGACCGTCCGCCAGTTCTCCGATCGCAACAGATACGCCGCCCGCACCAAAATCGTTGCACTTTTTGATCTTGCGCGTAACGTCTTTATTCAAAAATAATCTCTGAAGTTTGCGTTCCGTAAGAGGATTTCCCTTTTGTACTTCCGCTCCGCACGTTTCTACCGAGTGCGAATCGTGTGCCTTGGAAGAACCCGTTGCGCCGCCGCAGCCGTCACGACCCGTTTCTCCGCCCAAAAGGATGATGATATCCCCTTTCTTCGGCTTTTCACGGTACACCATATCACGGCGCGCACCGCCTACAACAAATCCCGTTTCAAGGCGCTTCGCTTTATATCCCGAATGATATACTTCGTCAACGATGCCCGTCGCAAGCCCAATCTGGTTGCCGTACGAGGAAAAGCCCGCCGCCGCCGTCTTTGTGATCACGCGCTGCGGAAGTTTCCCGGCCAACGTATCTTCAAGCTTCTCGCGAGGATCCGCACTGCCCGTAACACGCATCGCCTGGTATACATACGTTCTCCCCGACAAAGGGTCGCGGATCGCACCGCCAAGACACGTCGCCGCACCGCCGAACGGTTCGATTTCCGTCGGATGGTTGTGCGTCTCGTTCTTGAACATGACCAGATATTTCTCCGTCTTCCCGTCGATCTCGGCATCAATACAAATCGAACATGCGTTGATTTCATCCGATACGTCCAGATTATCCAGTCTGCCCTCTTTTTTCAGCTTCTTCACCGCAATCGTCGCGATATCCATCAGGCAGGGATATTTATCTTCCCGCTTTGCGTTAAATTCATTGAATAAATCTTTATACAGACTGTATGCTTTTTCAATATGCGCGTTGTTCGAATGTATGGTGACATCTTTGAGTTCCGTTGCAAAGGTAGTATGACGGCAATGATCCGACCAATACGTATCGATCACCTTGACTTCCGTTTCCGTCGGGTTCCTGCCCTCTTTCTTAAAATAATCGCGGACAAAAACAAGATCTTCCACACTCATCGCAAAACCGTTCTTTT
Organism: uncultured Eubacteriales bacterium; assembly: GCA_958405585.1. Taxonomy (GTDB): domain Bacteria; phylum Bacillota; class Clostridia; order Christensenellales; family Borkfalkiaceae; genus Borkfalkia. Next base: position 14,676 of record CATYEP010000011.1, on the reverse strand, counting down.
TATGGTATTGCGCGATCTCGTTTACGGACATATCGATAAAGCCGTCAACTTCCGAAACATCGTGCGTCTGCATTTTCGCACGCGCCAGCGTCTTCGGCTTCTCCAGCGAAACTTCCGAACTTTCTACCGGGTTGATCAGGTGCTTTTTGATCCGCTCCAGTTCCGTATCCGTAACACCTTTCACCGCAAACACGCGCGCACACTTGATGAGCGGACGGTTTTTCTGCGTCAGAAGCTGGATGCACTGCGCCGCGCTGTCCGCACGCTGATCATACTGCCCGTCCAAAAAAGCGATCGCAAAGACTTTATAATCTTCATCCAACGCCAATTCTTCCCGATAAACGTTGTCCACAGGAGGTTCGGAAAATACATTCACGATCGCGCCTTCCAGCTCCGCTTCGCTGATGCCTTCCACATCATAACGCAAAATCTCGCGAAAATCTTCCACTCCGATCCCCAACTGCGTTTCCAGATCGTCCCGTATCTTCTTCGCCTGTAAATTCTCTTTCTTCTCTACATAAACTCTGTAAATCATTGCGCTCTTATTCCTCTGCGTTGTATTTGATCCCGATATCTTTCCGGTATTGCATTCCGTCAAAGTGTATTTTTTCTATGTTCTTATACGCCTTTGCACGCGCTTCTTTCACCGTTTTCCCCTTCGCACATACACCGAGAACCCTGCCCCCGTTTGTCTTGAGGACTCCGTTTTCCATTGCCGTTCCCGCATGGTACAAAAACACGTCTTTATCCAGATCACCGATCGTGATCTCTTTACCTTTCGCATATTTCTGCGGATAACCGCCGCTTGCAAGCACAACGCATACGCATGCACCCTCTTCCCATTCGATCTTAACGTCCGCAAGCCGCTCGTCCGTCACCGCCTGGAAAATTTCCATCAGATCCGTCTTCAGCATCGGAAGCACGACCTGCGTTTCCGGATCGCCGAACCGCGAATTGTATTCCACCACCTTCATTCCCTCGGGTGTGCGCATAAGGCCGAAATACAAAACACCTTTGAACGGTCTGCCTTCCGCATTCATCGCCCGTACCGTCGGCAGAAGGATCTTGTCCATCACTTCATCCGCGATTTCTTTTGTATAGAACGGACAAGGCGTAAACGTACCCATCCCGCCCGTATTCAAACCTTTGTCTCCGTCCATGGCACGCTTATGATCGCAACTCGGTATCATCGGCACGATCGTCTTGCCGTCCGTAAACGTGAGAACGGAAACCTCCTCTCCCGGAGTAAATTCTTTGCCCGTAAGGAATTCTTCCACGACAACTTTATTGCCCGCCGCGCCGAATGCTTTGTCCAGCATGATCTGCTTCAAGCCGTCTTTTGCCTGTTGCAGATTCTCGCAGATCAGCACACCTTTTCCGAGCGCCAATCCGTCTGCCTTGAGAACTACGGGAAACTTTCCCTTTTCAACATACGAAAGTGCCTTTTCGTAATTGTCGAAAATTTCACAGGCGGCCGTCGGAATCCCGTATTTTTTCATCAAGTCTTTTGCAAATGCCTTGCTCGATTCAATTTCCGCCGCTTTCTTATTCGGCCCGAATACGCGATGCCCGCGGCTTTCCAGTTCATCCGCAAGCCCCAATGCCAAAGGATCGTCCGGCGCTATAACCGTGTATTCCACGTCCTTATGCGCATCGACCCAATCGCCGACCGCTTTCAGGTCGCAGTAATCCACATTCACGCATTCGGCAAGCTGTGCGATCCCCGCATTGCCTTTCATGCAATAAATTTTACCGACAGACGGACTTTTCGCCAGCGCCGCAATGATCGCGTGTTCCCTTCCCCCGTTTCCGATAACCAATACGTTCATTTTTCTCTCCCGTCGCTCAGTGATGGAACAGGCGCATACCCGTAAACGCCATGACCATGTTGTATTTATCGCAAGCCTCAATCACCAAATCGTCACGCACCGATCCGCCCGGCTGCGCCACATACGACACTCCGCTCTTTTTCGCGCGCTCGATATTGTCCGAGAACGGGAAAAATGCGTCGCTGCCCAAAGATACCCCCGTGATCTTCGAAAGATATGCTTTCTGCTCTTCTTTCGTAAACGGCTCCGGACGTACCGCAAAATATTTTTTCCAGACATCGTCACCCAGCACGTCTTCACATTCATCCGAAAGATAAATGTCGATAATGTTGTTTTTGTCCGGCCTGCCTACACCTTCCGCAAACTGAAGACCAAGCACCTTATCGCTCTGACGCAAATGCCAAAGATCCGCTTTGGTTCCCGCAAGGCGCGTGCAATGAATACGCGACTGCTGCCCCGCACCGACACCGATCGCCTGCCCGTCCGCCGCAAAACAAACCGAATTCGACTGTGTATATTTGAGCGTAATAAGCGATATGATCAGATCCGTCACCGCTTCCGCCGGCAAGGTTTTGTTCTTTGTCACTATGTTCTTGAGAAGATCTGCGTCGATTTTGAACTCGTTTCTGCCCTGTTCAAACGTAATTCCGTAAACCTGTTTATGCTCGATCGGATCAGGTTTATAATCCTTGTCGATCTTGACAATATTGTAACCGCCCTTGCGCTTTGCTTTGAGAATTTCCAGAGCTTTTGCCGTATAACCGGGCGCTATGATTCCGTCCGAAACTTCGCGCGAAATGATCTTTGCCGTTACTTCGTCGCACTCATCCGAAAGAGCAATCCAATCCCCGAACGACGACATTCTGTCCGTGCCCCTCGCCCGCGCATACGCGCATGCCAAAGGCGAATCGTCCAGACCTTCGATATCGTCGACGAAACAAGACTTCTTCAACCGTTCGGAAAGTTTTTTACCAACCGAAGCGCTCGTGGGACTCACGTGCTTGAACGACGTCGCCGCTACCTGACCCGTGCTTTCCTTTAGCTCTTTCACCAGCTGCCAGCTGTTAAATGCGTCCAGAAAATTGATGTATCCGGGCTTACCGTTCAGGATCTCGATCGGCAGATCTTTCCCGTTTTCCATAAAGATACGCGACGGCTTCTGATTCGGGTTGCAGCCGTATTTCAACTGAAATTCATTCATCGCTCTTTCTCCTTATTTATTCTTATTCACAAGTACTTTTTCGTACTCGCCGCTCGCAAGATCCGTATAGCGCACATACAGAGAAATCTTGTTGTTTTCGTTCAGATTATTCCATAACGTATCTGCAAATTCATGAATATCATCCGGGATCTGAACCCGCTCAGGTTCTCCCGTAAACGTAGGGATCGGATTTCCGTCGCAATTATATGTATGGATAAAATGCCCCAGTCCGTTTTGCGGCGCATAGGAGAATGTATAGCGATTGCAAGCGCTGCCCGCCGCATCCGCGCTCTTTAAAATACTCAGTTTATAGGTAAAATCGTCGTCCGAAAAATTCAGGATCCCGCTGATGCGCGGCGTGAAATTCGGAGCATCTGGTTCAAAGCAGCGCGTCTCCAATGCCTCTTCAAACGTTTTCCCGTTCATAAGATAATCGTACACCGTGTCCGTCTGGTCGCCGTTGGTCACGATCACACTTTTCTTTGCCTTGCGAACCGGCGAATAGATGATCAGGGAAGGATCTTCCACTTTGCTCGCATCAAAAGGATAGATCGTGATCTCGTCTCCTTCTTCTTTAAACACGCGGTTGCGGCTGTTTTCGCTCCTGCCCATGATAAAATAAGCAAAAACCGCTTTCTTGCCGTCCTTGCTTTTGCCGATCACAATGCCTCGCCCCACGTAACTGTTATCCTTGATCAGTTCGCCGATATCTGAAACAGAATATATATCCATTGTCTTACCCCACCGATTTTTATTTTCACGCTACCGCGTCTGTTTATCATTCTCTGCCGTTTAAACAAATTTTACCCGATTTTTCAGAAAAATCCTCATTTGAGAATCCGAACTTTTCTTCCGTCTTTCACAACCTTTCCCGTCGTTAATAGCCGCACCGCTTCCGGAAGTGCCTTGTGCTCTTCTTCCAGAATACGAGCCTGCAACGTTTCCGGCGTATCGTCTTGCGCGACCGCAACCGCTCTCTGCAATAAAATCGCTCCGCTATCGTAATGCTCGTCTACAAAATGCACTGTCAGACCCGAAATCTTTACCCCGTACTCGATCGCAGCTTTATGCACGTTCAATCCGTAATACCCTTTTCCGCAAAAGGACGGAATCAGGGACGGATGAATGTTGATGATACGATCGGGATAAGCGCGGATCAAATTTTCCGGAACCATCGAAAGATACCCTGCCAGAACAATATAATCCACACCGCGCGCCTGTAATTCCGCTATCAGCTTTTCGCCCATCGCTTCCGCATGTTCAAAATCTTTTCTGCTGCAGACGATACTCTCAATATGATGTTTTTTCGCGCGCTCGATCGCATAAATTCCGGGCTTAGACGCAACAAGGAGAGAGATCTCGCAAAAGTTCTCTCTCTCGTTCGCATCGATGACGGATTGGAAATCACTGCCTGAACCGCTCGCAAAAACCGCTATCCGTCTCACTTGATGATTACCCCTTTTCCCTTGACCGTTTCACCGATCACATATGCTTTTTCACCCGTGGATTCCAGTACGCGGATCGTTTCGTCTGCATCTTTCTTGTCCACGCAAACGACCATTCCGATACCCATGTTGAATGTGTTGTAGATCTGCTCATCCGTCGTTTCCGATTTTTCGCGCATGATGCGGAAAATTTCCGGAAGCGGATAAGAATCTTTGCGGATCTCACATCCGATCCCTTCAGGGAAAATACGCGGAACATTTTCAATGAATCCGCCGCCGGTAATGTGCGCAATCCCCTTCACCTTTACTTTGGTGATCAGATTCAAAATACTCTTTACATAGATTTTCGTCGGCGTCAGAAGTATATTGAGAACTTTATCTTTCAGCCGATCGTCATAACGGTCCAGATCGTGCGAATGCAGATTATCTCCGAACAATTTACGCACAAGCGAATATCCGTTGGAATGGATACCGCTCGACGCAAGCCCGATCAGAACATCTCCCGCTTTGATCTCCTTGCCGTTGATAATATCTTTCTTGTCAACGATACCTACGGCAAATCCGGCTATATCGTATTCCCCGTCCGGATAGAATCCGGGCATTTCCGCCGTTTCTCCGCCGATCAGCGCACAGCCCGACTGACGGCAGCCTTCCGCGACGCCCGAAACAACCGTCGCAACCGTTTCCGGCGACAATTTCCCCGTCGCAAAATAGTCCAGGAAAAACAGCGGTTTTGCACCCTGGCAAACAATATCGTTCACACACATCGCCACCGCATCGATGCCGATCGTGTCATGTTTGTTCGCAAGAAACGCATATTTGAGCTTCGTGCCGACGCCGTCTGTCCCGGCTACCAACACCGGTTCACTCATCTTCTCGCCCGCAATCGAATAAAACCCGCCGAAAGATCCGATGTCGCCCAGCACGTTCCCGTTAAACGTCGTCTGAACATGCTTCTTCATCAGTTCTACCGCTTTATAACCCCGCTCTACGTCCACTCCGCTGTCCTTATAGGATATAGCCATAACCTCTCTCCTTAATTATCATTCAAATTTGTGTTTGTCCGCTTCGTAATCATCCATCGGATACGGATATCCTGCATCAAAACATCCCGTACAGAAATCCAGTTTCGCCGTCCTGCATGTCTCCTTCAGCTCGTCTACCGTCAGATAATGCAACGAATCCGCTCCTATATACTCGCAGATCTCTTCCACGCTCTTGTTCGCCCCCGCAAGCTGGGAATACGACTGCATATCGATCCCCAGATAACAAGGATGCATCACTACGGGCGAACAGATCATCATATGCACCTCTTTCGCCCCTGCTTCGCGCAGCATCTTCACAATCTTGCGGCTCGTCGTTCCGCGTACGATCGAATCATCGATGATAATCAGCTTCTTTCCTCTGATATTTGCCCGCAGAGCGTTCATCTTCACACTCACCGAGTTCTCGCGCATACTCTGGTCCGGCTGAATAAATGTGCGCCCTACATACCGGTTCTTCGCCAATGCTTCCACGTACGGTATTCCGGAAACCTCCGAATAACCGCGCGCCGCCACGACCGCCGAATCCGGCACCCCGCTCACGATATCCGCCTTGATCGGATAATGCTTTGCCAGGATCTTGCCCGCTTCCTTGCGCGCTTCGTATACACTGCACCCGTCTATAATACTGTCAGGCCGCGCAAAATACACATACTCGAATATGCACGCAGCCGTACGCTTTTGCTGTTCCAGAAAATAGGAATGCATTCCGCTTGAATCCACAACCAGTACTTCACCCGGCTTTATATCCCGCACGACCGTACCGCCGACTGCGTCGATCGCACACGTTTCGCTCGCCACGATCACATCGTCCAGGCTCTTGCCCAACACAAGCGGACGTATCCCGTACGGATCGCGCACAGCGATCAGCTTGTCCGATGTCATCACCACAAGCGAAAATGAACCTTTAAAGCGCTTCCCCGCTTCCAGAACGCCCTTCTCAATGTCTCCGTCACTGTATTTATTGATCAGAAGCGCCATGACCTCCGAATCAATACTCGTCTGAAATACCGCATCGCCGCGGATCAGCTCTTCACGGAGCTGCTTTGTATTCGTAAGATTTCCGTTATGCGCAAGCGCCATCCTGCCGCATTTGCCCGTAAATACGATCGGCTGGGCATTTAACAGAGAACTCGCACCCGTCGTGGAATACCGCACGTGCCCGATGGCTATATCGCCTTCGGGCAATGTGTCCAGATTCCCGTTTGCAAATACTTCGGGAACAAGTCCCATTCCCTTGAAATACCGTATTTTATCCGCGTATGCAACCGCGATCCCACTCGATTCCTGACCCCGATGCTGCAATGCGTATAAACCGTAATAAACAGTATGCGCTACATCCCGCGTTTCCGTACTGTACACGCCAAACACACCGCATTCTTCATGCATACCGTCAAACGGCAGTTTTCCGTCCCGAAGATACATTCTCTTTTCTCCGTCTTACTTTCCGGTCAGGCGGGCAAACACTTCTTTGTACGCATCTTCCACGCCGCCCATATCCCTTCTGAAACGGTCTTTATCCAGTTTTTCTCCCGTCGTCATATCCCAGAAACGGCAGGTATCCGGGGAAATTTCATCCGCAAGAATGATCTGACCCTTAAAACGACCAAACTCCAGCTTGAAATCGATCAGATTGATGTTCAACGTCTTGAAGAATTCTTTCATCACTTCATTGACTTTGAGCGCCATGTTCTTGATCGTCTGAATCTCTTCCGGCGTAGCAAGTTCCATCGCGAGCGCCTGCGAATCATTGATCAGAGGATCTCCCAGGTCATCGTTCTTATAACTGAATTCCAGCACAGTTACAGGAAGTTTCTTTCCTTCCGGAACACCGTAACGCTTGGAAAAACTGCCTGCCGCCGTATTGCGGATAATCACTTCCAGCGGCACGATCTTTACCTTTTTCACCGCCGTCTCACGATCGGAAAGTTCCTCCACATAATGCGTCGGAATCCCGTGCTGTTCCATAATGCGGAACATCATGTTGCTCATTTTATTGTTGATCACGCCTTTTCCCGCAATCGTTCCTTTTTTCAGTCCGTTGAACGCGGTTGCGTCATCTTTATAATCGACAATGACAACGTCAGGATCGTCTGTCGCAAAAACCTTCTTCGCTTTTCCTTCATACAGCTGTTCGAGTTTTTTCATATATTTTATCCTCCAGATAAATTTAAACTAATTTTTTGATTTGCCTTTCGGCACGTCTTTCAAATCACAGCGTCTTTAATTCTTCCTGCAACGCCGCATCGTCCGCTTCGATCTTTTCCGCCATCGATTTCTTGAATTGCTTCAACTTCTCCGCTATTTCCGGATATTTTACTCCCAGAATCTGCAACGCCAAAAGTCCTGCATTTTCACCGCCGTTGACACCTACCGTCGCCACAGGAATTCCCGAGGGCATCTGCACGATCGAAAGCAGGCTATCCAAACCTCCCATCATGTCCGTTTTGACAGGAAGCCCGATCACCGGCAACACCGTGTATGCCGCCATAACGCCGCCCAGATGCGCAGCCTTCCCTGCCGCACAGATGATCGCTTCTATACCGTTTTTCTCCGCATCCTTCGCGAACCGATGCGCTTCGTCGGGAGTACGATGCGCCGAAATAACTCGCACCTCTGTCTCCACACCGAATTTTTTAAGAACTGCTACCGCCGGTTTTACAACCGGAAAATCCGACTTGCTGCCCATTATGATCGCAACTTTTGCCATATCCAACCTCCTGCGGTATCGCCGCAAAAATTTTTTTCGATTAAAAGCCGATAACCCTGCACATACTCTCTGCAAGGAGTATATCATGTTTTTACTGTATATTTTATTCGGAGCTTACCTCTTGGCCGTCAATGTCTACGCCTTTATGCTCGTTAAAAATCAAAAAAAGATCTACGAAGAACGCGGCGAACATTCCCCTAACAAAAACTCTAAATTGCTCATCGCAGGTTTCCTCGGCGGCGCTATCGCCGCTTATGCCGCACTCTTTATCCTCAAATTCAAAACCGATAACGTCTTGCTGATGATCCTGCTGCCCGTTCTTTCCGTCCTGAATATTTATCTGATCATCCTGCTCTTTCGCAATTCCTTTTTTATTCCCGTCTGAAAAAGCAAAAAGACAGGAGGAAAACGGTGTACACAAAAACACCGGTCGCCAACCTGCCTTACGGTTTTGTTTGAGGTAGAATAATCTCTTGCACTGCGGAAAGGTACACTGCACCGACACTCATCCCCTTCGTCGGCTCCTGTATACGCATACCACAATCGGTTGCGATTTTCCCGTTCGGATCTCTCAACATATTGCTTTCCTCTGCTTCCGTGCAAAACATCCCGCATCGCTCTTTCCGCGTTTTGATCTTATGTACAGTATACCATAAAACGCCGTTTTACAAAACTGTTTGACGCCACTTTTTCAAAAATATTTTTTTCGTCCCCTCTTCTTCAGCCAATAAAAACACCCGCTTTCAAACGGGTGTTTTCTTTCATCATTTTTTGTTTGTTTCGTCCGTTTTCTCACGGTTTTCCTTCAAAAGATCTCTTATCTGCGCCAAAAGCGATTCCACCGTTTCCGAAGGCTCCTGCGGCTGTGCCGCCTGCGCTTTTTCCACCTGTTCTGCAGCCTCCGCGGCAGATTCAGCTGCTTCCTGCGCTTTTTCTGCCGTTTCCGATTCTTTTTTCATCAAACGATTGCGAAATTCTTCCGCCGTCTCCCGCATCCTTTTCTGCGCTTTCCGCACAATGCGCAGAACCGTGAAAATCACAAACGCATCAATCAAAAAAGTCAGAATCGCCATGATCAGGTTTCCGTAATTGAGCGTGATCGCCTGCGTGATCACTTCTCCCGCTTCATTCACTTCCTCCGGACGCAATACCACCACCAGATCACTGAAATTTCCGCCCACCAGTAAAGCGATCAGCGGTTTGATCACATCGTTTACAAGACTGTTCACGATCGCCGTAAACGCGGCACCGACGACAACCGCAACCGCAAGATCTACTACATTTCCTCGTGAAATAAATGCTTTGAAATCTTTCCAGAACGTGCTCTTTTGCTTCTCTTGCCTTTGCTTCCTTTTCATAACTCTTGCTCCTATGTATATTCTGAAATATGCTCCGCTAAAAATTTGCAGACCGAATCTTCTTAATTCCTGCGCCGCGTTCCGAACCGCATAACTTTCGTCTGCCATCAAAAACAAAGATCTGTCATTGTTTCCGTCCCCGAAACATATGACGCGTTCCGCACCGAGAATTTCTTTGAGCTTCTTTGCCGCTGCGCCCTTTGACGTCCCCACCGGCATGATCTCGCACCAATAATCCGTACGGTACATCTCCTGCTCATAAATACATCGGATATCCAGACTCTGTTCCACCAATTCGTGAAGCCCATCCAAATCTTCTTTCTTCCCGATACAGGTAAAATAAAATATATCGTCGTCGCACAATTCCTCGCGCCTTTGAATCGGATGAAGCCGTGCGTCCCCCCTTCTGCGTTCCAGATATCGCTTTACTCCGTCCGTTTCCTTCCCTTCGATCCACGACACATACTCTTTGTCGCCGCAAAACGAATACGCCAACGGCCATACGTCAAACCGCGCAAACAATTCCTTCAGATATGCCAGCTGCCCTTTATTAAAATGATTGTTGTACAATTTCTTCTGCGTCGAAGGCTCCATGATCAGCGCGCCGTTATAAAGGATCACCGGCAGATTCTGCCTCAAACCCCAACACGCCTTCGCCGCCGAATTGAGCGAACGCGCCGTCGCATATGTAAAGCACAGCCCGCGCTCATCGATCATGGAATTCAGATGCTCCAAACTGTAATCGGATATACGTTCTTTTGCTGTCAGAAGAGTTCCGTCCAGGTCGGAAATGATCAGTGTCTTCAATTTTACGCACCCTTCCCTTTTCATTCCACCACAGTATAGCACAACCCTTTCCTTTTTTCAACAATTTTTATGCGTTAAACAATTCCGCTTGCCTTGCGTTACCGCTCTTTCAAACTGAAATTTGCCCCGTGTTCCTGCCCCGTTTTTTTAACGCCGGTTCAAAAGCCGATACATTATAAAAAAATGGCCGCACCCTATTATAGTATGGTGCGGTCACGCATTTTTATGATAATTTTTCCCTATCCGAGCAGCGCTCTGATAATCTTTTCCCTGTATTCCGATACGGCCCCGTATGCGCGCGGCACGTCTCCTTCCGCTGCAATATCCGCCGCGATCTTGCCCTTTTTCAGCACGATCGCACGGTGCGAAAGCATATATGCTTCCTCTGCGTCATGCGTCACAAACACCGCCGTCCGATGTTCTTCTTTCCAGAGTTTGCAAAACACGTCGATCAGACGGATCTTCAATCCCGTGTCCAACGACGAAAACGGTTCATCCATCAGGATCAGCTCGGACGGGTATGCAAAAGCACGCGCAATCGAAACCCGCTGCGCCTGCCCGCCCGAAAGCTCACTCGGGTATGCTTCCGCTTTGTCCGCAAGCTCAACTTTTTCCAAAATATCCACGATCTTGGCTCGGTCAGCCCCCTTGCCCAATACATAACGTATGTTTTCGTATACCGTCAGATTCGGAAGCAACCTTTCTTCCTGAAATATATAAGAGATCCGCGAAGGAACATTGCTGATTTTTCCTTCATACGGGATAAGCGACGCAAGCATGTTCAGCAATGTCGTTTTGCCGCATCCGCTTTCTCCCAAAAGACAGGTGATCTTCCCGCTTTCCACTTCCAGCGAAAAATTTTCGTAAACCTGCGTCTGCGCATATTTCTTGCAAATATTTTCAAAGCGTATATTCTTTATTTCCATCGGATCACCGCCTTCGCCGCCAATCGAATCGCCCATTCGCACAAAACCGAAAGAAGCACCGCCGTAATCGTCAGGGCAAAAAGTTTCTGCGTCTCCAAAAGCGCCTGCGAAAAATTCATCATGCTCCCGATGCTCGCCGTCGTGTGCGCCAGTGCTTCCGCCGCAATCACCAGTTTTATGTTCAACGAAAAACCGCTCGCCGAGCCCTCAAATAATCCAGGCGCCATATTCGGCAGATACAATTTGCATATCCGCTCTTTCTTGCTTACACGGTATACCTCGCTCATGGCAATAAGCCTGGGGTCGATCGATTCAACCGCCGCCGCAAACGAAGAATACAACGTCGGAAAAATAACAATGATCGCCACGACCGCCGGCGCAATGCGCGGATTTAACCATATGATCAGGATCAGTATCACCGACATCGTCGGCACCGAACGTATGAACGCAATAAACGGATTGATCAGCTTTTTCGCGTACCGATAACGGTAAGCCAGTAACGCTGACACGATCGCCAGCACAAACGAAACTATGAAAGAATACAAAGACCGCCACATCGTATTTCCGATCGCACGCCAAAAAGACGCTTCCGCAAAATAATCGAAAAACGCCCGCAACGATTCCGAAGGCGACGGCAATATAAGCGATGCGTCGATCGCCAGAGCGGCGATCCACCATATAAGAAAGATCACCGCCACCACCAGAATCGGAAATATGCAGTTGATAAGTCTCTTGTAAACTTTCATCTCAATCTGTTATACGGTATATTCGATCCCGTTTTGTTTAAGCAGATACTGCAACAGCTGAATCGTCGTCGCCGCCGTCGTGTTCACCGTCTTTCCTTTCAGATCACTGAGTGTCTTTACTTCACTGTTGACCGCCGCAATGTACAAATTTCCGAATACATGCGTCGATACAAGCTGTATGTCCGCCCCCTTCGAAAATACCGTCGCAGCTCCGATCGTCGGCATAATGGCAAGATCCGCGTCTTTCTGCGCATTGAAAATCGTTCCGATCTGACCCGCCGCTACAATGTGAAAATTCACCGTATATCCGGCAAGATCCAAACCTTCCGTAAATACATTCGCGACCGCAAGCGCCGGCGTTCCGTCCGGAAGATAAATATCAACCGTCGTATCAACTTCAGCTTCCGCATCCGCCGTGCCCGTATAATAGAAACCGTCCGCAGGAGCTTTCCCGCTCAACCTTCCGATATAATCGTTGACAGATTCCTTTACATCCGCCGCACTTTCATACGAAAGATTGCAGCGCTCGATCGTTTCCGCTGTATATGTTTTTCCCGCAAGCATTGTCTGATACCCGCCTGCATTCGCCGTATTATAGGCGGACAGAGCCTCTACAAACGCGTCAATATTCTCTTCTTCGCTCAACCATTCCGCATTCCCAGCCAGTGCCGTTCCCAGTGCCGCTATAAATTCCGTGTTGGATTTCGCAAACGAACCGCGCGCGATCAATGAAGCCTGCGGATATCCGTCAAATCCTGTGATCTCTTTCCACTCTTTCTGGAAATCGATCGCCACACTGATCTGCGGAACCTGCCCCTGTCCGTTGGTCAAAGAAGGTTCACCCAAAACCCCATAGGCTTCCGTTCCGTCATTCTGCGCTTTCTGCAACAGCGCCACAATGTCCGATTCCTTGTCGTACGATTGCAAGACGACCGTTGATTCCGTCTCACCACCGCATGACACCAGTACCGCAACAGACGCGACTGTCATTACCATCGCAATCAAAATTGCCAATGCTTTTTTCATTTCTGCTTTACTCCTTTACTAAATTCTCAAACTTGTGCATACATCGGTTCGATCAATATTTCGAAAACAAAGTCTTTGCCGAGATCCCTTCGATCATTCCGAGCTTGCCCGTCAACGCATTGATGATCTCCTGCGGCGCATCGATCACGATCGTATGGACAAACACTTTCTTCGATTTGTAGGGAATTCCCATCCTGCCGACAATATACTCCCCGAATTCGTACAGCAACGCATTCATCTTCTCCGCACTGTTCATCGATTCGTTGATAATACTGACAACCGCTAACCTTGTTTCCGGCATAAAAAAACCTCCCTTTTGCACGCCAAGCAAAAAGGAGGATGAAAATTCCCTTTTCTAAAAAGGTTTGTTTTGTATCTTCCCTTTTGCCGTCGGGCGTACCCTTCGACTCAAGTTTAAATCTGTGTGTTATTATAGACACTTTTTCCGAAAAACGCAAGCATTCTGATACCATTTTTTGCCGAATCACTCTTAAAAAATACCGCTGTTTTCGTCGTATATCTAATCGCGCATAAAAATCACGGCAATGCACAAACTTTGGGTATGTTCCGAAAAATTATTCTGATCGCTCTGATTGCGGTCTGCCTTACCGCGATTTTTCTCATAGCCATGAGTTTTACCAACGAACAAGCACATTCACGTATTCACCGTTTTCTGAATCATCCCGATTACAGCCTTTCTTTTTCTGCCGACGAGCACCCTGCCGATTCCTGTTATATCCTCTTGCCATGCCAGCAAACACATTATCTCCACGCAGACTAAATTATATTCATGCAGAAAAGAAGCCGCCGCGCAAATTTTGCGCGGCGGCTTTCTTCCGTTTACTCCATTTCGGAATGAAAAAAAATCAAGCACCGATCAGCCGATAAATTTGTTCAGAAGTTCCATATTGTTCGCCGTAAAATCTTTCATCTCTTCCGGCGTAAGTTTCTTGTACGAGAGCATAGCCATATAATAGATCTGGTTTGCAATAAATTTCTGCTTGTCTGCATCCAGTCCGGCAAATGCCTGTACCGCCGGGTTCGCCGTGTTGATCACGATCGTCATATCCCTGTCTGCATCCGCGCCGGCAAGCCCGTAAAACGCATTCATCTCCCCGAAACGGCGCGAAAACTCCGATACGTTGATCACCGCAGGAATCTCTGCACTCTTGAATTTCTCCGCTTTTACCGCTATTGCCGTATTTTTGAGCGCCGCTTTAAATGCTTCCACAAGAGATTTGTTGTCTTCTGCATTGCTCTCTCCCTCTTTCAGGGCGCCGTCGATATCCGCGTCGATCCGCAGGAATTTGTATTTACCGGTCTCCTTGTATTCCAAATAGCTCACAAAGTGCGGATCGATAAACGTATCGCAGACGATCGCATTCAATCCCGCATTTTTAAACATCGAAATATACTGCGCTTGTCCTACTTCATCCGATACATAATAAATCGTCGCCGCTTCCTTCGGCTCGTCTTTCTTTTCTTCCGCTTTTTCCTCGGCCGTATTTTCTGCCGTTTTTTCTTCTTGCTTATCCGCCTCTTTCGCTTTGCCGACAAATTCTTCCAGCGTCTTATACTCACCGTT